>CANJDY010000158.1 GCA_947472635.1 Chitinophagaceae bacterium | reverse complement strand
GATCACTTATCAATTTGAGCAAAAAGGCTGCTCACCTATTACCCTTGAAAATATTGAAGAAGGGCAATCTTTATTAGAAGTAGCACTTAAACATGACATAGACCTGCATCATAACTGCGGCGGTGTATGTGCTTGCAGTACTTGCCATTTATATGTGGAGAAGGGGGATTTATTGTTGGACGAATTATCCGATAAGGAGGAAGATTTCATTGATCGGGCTGTCAATCCACGTATTAACTCTAGATTAGGTTGTCAGTGTATTTTAAAAGCTGGGGATGGTGTTATTGTTGTTACACTACCCGACCAAACACAGTTTTTAGGAGAGTAAAGCGATTGCGCAACCGCTTCAACTGACTCATTGAATGTATCGTTCATTTAGTGCCGATAAAATGAAACATTATTTTTTATCGGCAAATTTTTAAAATCATCATAGCTACAAATAAACTTTTTATGACCTTCGAACCACCAATTCACTGGAATGATTATGAAGATATCGCCATGAAACTTTACGAACGTTTTGGCGATGATTTCAGTGAGAGTAAGATATATCGCATCCGCTTTACCGATTTGCATAAATGGGTATTGGAAATCCCCAAATTTTCGGGAACTCCTGAGCAAAGTACCGAAGGGCATCTTGAAATGATTCAAAGTAGCTGGGTTTATGAGTGGAGAGATAATCAAAAATAAGCTGCAGTAAATGCCAGGTTACTATATTTTGTATTGGCCTTTTGCCCTATTGCTAATCAATTTTATCTTTTTCTAATGAATGTACTGGAACTATTTAAACGGATAAAAACTTTTGTTTTTGATGTTGATGGGGTATTGGCTACGGCGAGTATGGTTATTTTACCCGGTGGCGATATGGCCAGAAATATGAATAGTAAAGATGGATATGCTCTTCAGCTTGCAATAAAAAAGGGGTATCGGGTAGTTATCATATCAGGGGGTACATCTGAACCGGTTCGTCAAAGGCTGGAAAGACTTGGCATAAAAGATGTGTTTTTAGGGGTTCATCATAAGAAACAAAAACTGCAGGAATATATGCAGGAAAATGATTTGAAATTAGAAGAAACCCTGTTTATGGGGGATGATATTCCCGATTTTTTGGTAATGAATCTGGTTGGGCTCCCTTGTTGTCCTTCCGATGGAGTACCGGAGATAAAAAAAATATCCAAATATATTTCCCCTGTCAAGGGAGGAGAGGGATGTGGTAGAGATGTGATAGAAAAAGTACTAAAATTGAATGGACATTGGGATCTAGATACTACTGTAGCTTCCAAATAACCCTTTACTGAAAACCTGGTTGGGTTTACTTGCCGTTTACCCTAGGCCTCTCTATTTTCGATTACAAAGCTTACTTTAGCATATGATTTGGCTGCAGGAACCTTCCAAAAAGTACTGACAAAAAAGTAGTAAAGATGCCTTTTGGTAAAATAGATATACCTGTATACGAAAAACTATAAATTTTCTCATGAAATTAACGTTAGCTTTTTTTCGATTGATACGTTGGCCGAATCTTTTTTTTATTGCCCTTACCCAATTCCTTTTTTATTATTGCATTATCATCCCTTCCTTACCTGGAAATTATTTTTTACAACAGCATGCTTTAACACCCTCTCTTTTTTACCTGTTAGTGACCGCTTCTTTGTTGATAGCGGCGGCAGGGTATATTATCAATGATTATTTTGATATAAATATTGACCAAATAAACAAGCCGGCTAAGATGGTGGTGCAGAAAATTATCAGTCGTCACTGGGCTATTTTCTTTCATTTGATGATTACGGTAGCAGGACTAGTTGTAAGCGGATATGTAGCTATTAAAACCAGTTCAACAATATTTTTCGCAAATACCTTTTGCTCCTTGCTGTTATGGGTATATTCTACTCGTTTCAAGAAGAAATTATTATCCGGAAATATAATCATTGCTGGGTTAACCGCATGGACAGTGCTAGTTTTGTATTTTGCTACGAATACGATGCTGTTTTTTTCATCTGAAATTTCTTCGGGTTTTGCAGTCGGCATTACAAGGATATATAAATTCGCTGTATTGTATGCAGGATTTGCCTTTATTATTTCTTTAATCAGAGAGGTCGTAAAAGATATAGAGGATATGACAGGGGATGCAAGGTACAATTGCCAAACCATGCCTATCGTATGGGGGCTGCCTACTACGAAAGTTTTTGTAGGTGTATGGCTGGTGGTATTGATTGGGGCATTGGTAATACTTCAGTTATATGTATTGCAAATTGGCTGGTGGATGGGTGCATTGTATACCTTAGTACTAGTTATTTCACCTCTACTATGGATTTTAAAAATATTTTACCAGGCACAGAACACTGCTGATTTTCACTATATCAGCAATTTAATTAAACTAGTGATGTTAACCGGTATTTGTTCAATTTTGTTAATCAAATAAATCAATCAGTAGCAGCCAGGTAATCTTCTGAACTGAGTACATTTCAATCAAATTAATGATGAATCTCCCAAACAATCATTCTGCGGTTATGTCCGGGGGGATAATTTTAGCATCACAGTCGCCTAGACGAAAACAGTTGTTGGAATGGGCCGAAGTGCCTTTTACTGTTGTGATTCAGCCTACGGATGAGTCCTATCCCTTGGGATTGTCTTTCGAAGAAACTGCCATTCATATTGCTCGGAATAAGGCATTGGCTGTGCAAAGGGACCATCAATTTACTATTCCTGTTTTGGCTGCTGATACCATTGTTGTATTGGAAGATAGGGTAATCGGTAAACCTGTTGACCGCGAAGATGCCATAGCTATTTTATCTGCACTTTCTGGGAAAATCCACCGGGTTATTACCGGTGTAGTAATAGTATTTAATGAAAAGGAGGTGGCATTTGCAGATTCCACTGAAGTAACTTTTCATGGGCTAACAAAAGACCAAATCATTTTTTATGTAGATAAATACGAGCCTTATGACAAGGCTGGAGCCTATGCCATTCAGGAATGGATTGGGGTAGTAGGTATTCAATCGGTATCAGGCGATTTTTATAACGTGATGGGGCTTCCCATAAGTAGAGTGGTACAGGAACTGGAGAAATTATAAAAAATCTTATATTTTTTATATTCTCCCGGTCATTTCTTCCCTATTCATTTGCGGATAAAAATTCTTTCTTGGGTATAGTTATTAAAAGGCATTAGTATTATAAATAAATATAATATTAATAAAATGTTTTAGTAAATTAGTAGGTCATTCAAGCAGACATACATCAATTTTACTTCATCCATTTTTGTACCCAAAAATAACCTACATGACCGAAAGGCTCCTTCAATATATCTGGCAGCTTCAGTATTATAATAGCAATGAGTTGGTTACAGGTGATGGGGAAAGTTTAGCCATTATGCATCCTGGTACAATGAATACCAACCAAGGGCCTGATTTTCTGAATGCTAAAATTAAAGTAAACAATACAATCTGGGCAGGCAGTATTGAATTACATATCTTATCCTCCGATTGGAACAGCCATCAACATAGTTATGATAAAAATTATAGCAATGTGATCTTGCATGTTGTTTGGCACAATGATATCAGTCTGCAAGTGTCATTTCCGGTCCTTGAATTGCAAAGCCTAGTTTCTAAAATATTGCTCCAGCAATTTGATGAGTTAATGAATGCAAAATCCTTTATTGCCTGCGAAGCAATGATTCAAAAAGTTACTCCCATTATCTGGGTTGCCTGGAAAGAAAGGTTATTGGTAGAAAGGATGCAAAGAAAAACGGCCGTTATTTTGGAATACCTCAATTGCAACAATAACCATTGGGAAGAAACTTTTTGGTGGCTCATAGCCCGTAATTTTGGTATTACCGTTAATAGTGATGCATTTGAGAAATTGGCCCGTTCTATACCCATTCAAATTTTGTCAAAACATAAAAATCAACTACACCAAACAGAGGCAATTTTGTTTGGTCAGGCTGGTTTGTTAGAAGGTGATTTCAGGGAAGATTATCCGAATCTTTTACAAAAGGAGTATCGATTTTTTAAGAAAAAATACAAGTTATGCCCCAGTCCGCTGCCGCTTTATTTTTTACGAATGCGCCCTTCCAATTTTCCAACCCTTCGGCTGGCACAACTGTCAATGCTTATTCACAATAGTGTTCATTTGTTTTCTACTGTCCGGGAAACGATTTTATTAGAAGATGTAAAAAAACTATTGTCTGTTACAGCCAATGACTATTGGCATTACCATTATTTATTTGATGAGGTTTCGGTTTATCGCGAAAAAAATATTGGTAAGCAAATGATCCATTCTGTTTTAATCAATACGATTGTTCCCATTCTTTTTGCGTATGGTCATCAGCACAACGAGCCAAAGTATAAGGATCGAGCGATGCTTTGGCTCGAACAAATTACAGAAGAAAATAATAGTATCACCAAGGGGTTTACCTCGTTGGGTATTGAAAATAAAAACGCTTTTGATTCTCAGGCACTCATTCAATTAAAAAATGAGTACTGTAATCAAAAGCGCTGTTTGGAGTGTGCGGTGGGAAATAAATTACTTAGGCCAGTTACTTCATCCGCATATTGAATTGATTAAACGTATTCAATATTTAGTAGCAGGTCTGGATGAAGACTTTTCACTACCGGGCAGTTATCCCCGGTTCGCTGTAAAATGATTTTTTCCTTTTCCTCTAGAACCAGCGAGGAGGGAAATGAAACTTTAACATCAATTTTAGAAATCCTGCGGGGATCACTCTGCATGTATTTAGTAACTGAGATGGTTAAACCCTTTAGTTCAATATTGAGATCGGTAGCCTTTATTGCCATGGTGGTAGCCATGCAAGTGCCTAGGGCAGTGCAAACCAGGTCGGTGGGTGAAAAACGTTCTCCTTTTCCACGGTTATCTGAAGGGGCGTCTGTTTCTACTATTGATCCGCTTTGTAAATGTTGGGCAATGCATCTTAAATCGCCTTCATACTGAATGGTTGCTGTCATTGTGCTATTTTTGCATAAATTTACTGAAGTAAAAATTTATTATGCGTAAATTATTTTTTATTTTACTGGCCATAGTTGCCACTTTGCCCTCCTTTTCCCAAAAGTCAAAAAAGGATAAGTTGATGGAGCGAAAAAAACGCATCAATGCACTGGTAAAACAAGAGGAGGAAGGCGTGGTTGCTTACCATAAACAGACGGCATTTGGGATTAAACTGACTACTGACGGCTATGGTGGTTTTTATGAAGTAGGTAGATCTAAATCGGTTAAAAAAGCATTGTTATTTCAGTTTGAACTGACGGAAAGAAAACATTCAAAAGAGGAAAAGCAAAGCAATATCAGTATACCCTCTTCACCTTTTGTATTTGGGAAAATTAATTATTGTTATCCTTTAAAATTAGGGGTTCAGCAGCAATATTTATTGGGCAACAAGACCAATAGAAATGGAATTAGTGTTACGGGGAATTTTGGTGGAGGTATTTCCCTTGCTTTGCTAAGGCCTTATAATCTGGAAATAAATGATCTTAAAAATGGCACTAGAAAGTATATTAGATACCAATCTTCCGACAGCACCTTGTATTCAAGTACTGGGCGATCTAGTCATGTACCGGATAGTATATTGTTTACTAATAGTAGTATACTTAGCTTTTTACAGGTATCAGGTGCAGGTTTTGGAAAAGGCTGGAATCAAATGACAGTGACACCAGGGGTATATGCCAAAGCTTCTTTAAGATTTGATTATGGAAAATATAATGAGCTGCTCAATGCATTGGAAGTAGGCGTGATGGCAGAATTTTACAATAAGGCAATTCCCCAATTGGTGTATTCTAAACCAAAACAGCTTTTTATAAGTGCTTATGTATCCATCCTGTTTGGAAAGAGGAAATAATGGGAAATATTGTATTGTTGGCCACCTGCGGATTGTTGAACGTTTTATAAAGTTGATTACAATTCAATTCTTACCATTAATTTTGTTGCTCAGTTCCTTATATTTTAATGTGAAGAAAAAAAATAATTTCATTTAATGATAGAGTTACCAGTAATTGATGGTGTAGTAGAGCAAAAAGTCAAAAAGCCTAACTGGCTGAGGGTAAAATTACCCATTGGCGAATCGTATAAGCAAGTGCGTAATTTGGTAGATACCCATCAATTGCATACCATTTGCGAAAGTGGCAATTGTCCAAATATGGGTGAATGCTGGGGTGAAGGAACGGCTACTTTTATGATCCTTGGTAATATTTGCACCCGAAGTTGCGGTTTTTGTGCAGTGGCTACAGGGCGGCCTGAACCAGTAGATTGGGACGAGCCTCAGCGGGTAGCGGAAGCGATTCATTTAATGAAAGTGAAGCATGCAGTAGTAACATCAGTAGATAGGGACGAAATAGCGGATGGTGGAAGTATTATATGGTATAACACCATCAAAGCCATCAAATCCTTAAATCCAACCACCACGTTGGAAACCCTAATACCTGATTTCAAGGCGGAAAAAGAAAATATTCAGCGAATTATTGTTGCAGCACCAGAAGTAGTTTCGCACAATATTGAAACGGTGGAGCGACTAACCAAGCAGGTTAGGATACAGGCTAAATACTGGAGAAGCATGGAAACCCTTCGTATTTTAAAAGATGGGGGGATGCGAACTAAAAGTGGAATAATGTTGGGTTTGGGAG
>CANJDY010000157.1 GCA_947472635.1 Chitinophagaceae bacterium | reverse complement strand
TATGAGAAATACATTTTCCCTAATGGACTTACACTTGTTGTAAATGAAGATAATAGCGACCCCATCGTACATGTGGATGTAACTTACCATGTAGGTAGTGCAAGGGAAGAAATAAGGAAAAGTGGATTCGCCCACTTTTTTGAACACATGATGTTTCAAGGAAGTGATAATGTAGCGGATGAACAACATTTTAAAATCGTGTCTGCTGCTGGAGGAACTTTAAATGGAAGTACTTCTTTGGATCGAACCAACTACTATGAAACCGCCCCCAATAACCAACTTGAAAAAATGCTTTGGCTGGAAGCAGACCGAATGGGTTTTTTGCTAGATGCTGTTACCCAAAAGAAATTTGAAGTACAACGCAGCACTGTAAAAAATGAAAGAGGTCAAAATTATGATAACCGACCTTATGGACTCACCTCGGAGTTTACTAGCAAAAACTTATACCCCTACGGCCATCCCTACAGCTGGTTAACCATCGGCTATCTAAAAGATTTAGACAGGGTTAATGTAGATGATTTGAAAAAATTCTTTCTGCGTTGGTATGGACCAAATAATGCCACTCTTACCATTGGTGGCGACATTAAAACAGCCGATGTAGTAAAGTTGGTAGACAAATATTTTGGTAAAATACCTTCAGGGCCTGCAGTTGAAAAAACAGTGTTGCCAGCAGTGAAAATTGAATCTAACCGATATGCTTCCTATACAGATAACTATGCTCGTTTACCCATATTGTCAAAAACTTACCCAACCGTAGCTAGTTATGACAAGGATATGGGAGCGCTTGCCTGTTTGGCGCAAATTTTAGGTCAGGGCAAAAACTCCATTCTTTACCAACAATTGGTGAAGACCCAAAAGGCACTTTCAGCGATGGGCTATAGCCGGCTTAATGAATTGTCAGGTGAATTTTCATTTCAACTGACCCCTTACCCTGGTAATTCACTTGCGACTATGGATAGCTTATTCAAAGAATCGTTATTGGTTTTTGAAAAACGCGGTGTGACAGATGAAGACATTGAAAAATTCAAGGGTGCCATCGAAGCACAATATATCAATGGCCTTCAAAGTGTAGCCGGTAAGGTTAGCCAGCTTGCTGCTTTTAATACCTTCACTGGTAACCCAAATAAGATTGGTGAAATGCTGAATATGTACCAGAGGGTTTCCAAAGAAGATGTATGGAGGGTTTATAACCAGTACATAAAAAACAAACCTAGTGTAACCATCAGCGTATTAACAAAAGGTCAATCCGTTAAACCTGCTGCTGCTGACAACTACACTATTGACACCACTCAATATACAGCTCCCAATTATGGGTATAGTGGCTTGACCTATACAAAAGCCAAAGATATTTTTGACAGAAAAAAAATACCTGGAAATGGACCAAACCCAATTGTAAAGGTCCCGCCTTTTTGGAAAACGAATTTACCCAATGGCATAAAAGCGATTGGCACATTAAGCAGTGAACTGCCCCTCGTAGATATTTCCATCACCATACCTGGAGGACATTTGGCACAAGCAACAGACACTTCGAAAATTGGATTGGCTGGCATTACAGCTAGCATGTTAGCTGAAGAAACCAAAAAATATACAGCAGAACAAATGGCAGTAGAACTCCAAAAAATTGGAAGTTCCATTTATGTAACACAAGAACTGGAAGGAATCACTTACAATGTTCAAAGCCTTACCAAAAATCTTCCAAAAACATTAGAGCTACTTGAAGAACGTATGTTTAGTCCAAATTTCACGATAGCAACTTTTACCCGTTTGCAAAAGCAGGCACTAGAAGGATTTAAACAACTCAAGGCACAACCTGCCGCCATTGCAAGTGCTATAATTGATCGAATTAATTATGGAAGCAACAATATTTTAGGACTGAGTGATAATGGAACTGAATACACCATCAAAAATCTACAACTGAAAGACATTCAAAATTACTATGATAATTTCATGACCTCTCAGGGAACAAAAGTAGTAGTAGTAGGCGATATCAGTCAAAATGAGGTGATATCAAAATTAGCATTCCTAAATCGCCTACCCAACAAGAAAATAAATATTCCTTTGCCTAGTGAAGCACCAGCCATTACAAAAAGTAGGATTTACTTGGTGGATGTTCCCAAAGCAGCTCAAACAGAATTTAGGGTAGCCAAAGTTACAGGCCTAAAATTTGACGCCTCAGGTGAATACTACCGATCATTACTTATGAACTATTCCCTAGGAGGTGCCTTCAACAGTAGGTTGAACTTAAACTTACGGGAAGACAAAGGTTGGACTTATGGAGCAAGAAGCGGCTTTTCTGCAAATAAATATACCGGCCTCTTTCAATTCAGTGCAGGTATTCGGGCAGATGCTACTGATAGTGCACTAGTTGAAATAATGAAGGAATTAACTACCTATGCAGCCACAGGAATTACTGCCGAAGAATTGGCCTTTACCAAAAGTGCCATAGGCCAACAAGATGCCCTGAAGTATGAAACGGGTAACCAGAAAGCTGGTTTCATTGGTCGTATCCTAACCTATGACTTGCCAGCAAATTTTGTTGCTACACAAAATAAAATATTAGCCGCTATCACTAAAAAGGAAATCGATGCAGTAGCCCATCAATGGATCACTACCGATAAAATAAATATTTTACTTGTAGGCGACAAAGCAAAAATTTTACCGGGATTACAGAAACTTGGTTATGAAATTGTAGAATTGGATAGCGATGGTAATAAAAAATAAGTTTTCACATCATTACAAAGGGGGACTGTATTCATACAGTCCCCCTTTGTATAAAATACCTCAATCAAAGTTACTAGTAGCCAGTTTTTTCAATACTATTATCCTTACTAAAACCTATCTTTATAGCAATGGCTACATACTTACTTATAACGATTTTTATTCTGGGGTATTTTGCAATTGCTTTTGAACAACCATTGAAATTAAATAAAGCAGCAGCAGCTTTATTAACGGGCGTCTTATGCTGGACGATTTATATATTGCAAAGCCCTTCATCAGTAACAGTTAGTAAACAGCTATTTGAACACCTTGGAGAAATTGCTTCTATCTTGTTTTTTTTACTGGGCGCCATGACAATTGTTGAGCTGATAGACTCGCATAGTGGTTTTGAAATTATTACTCAGAAAATTACCACTACTAGTAAACAGCGACTCTTATTTATTGTAACAGGAATTACATTTTTACTTTCGGCACTACTGGACAATCTAACCACCGCTATCGTGATGACATCCCTTTGTGCGAAAATTTTATCAGAAAAAGAAGATCGGCGCTGGTTTGCCGGAATGATTGTGATTGCAGCCAATGCAGGAGGAGCTTGGTCTCCACTCGGAGACGTTACCACCACTATGCTCTGGATTGGTGGACAAATAACAGCTTTCAATATCATACGGGAGCTATTATTACCCTCCTTATTGTGTTGTGCAGTTCCGCTTCTAATTATGGGTCGACGTTTTAGCGGAAAGTATTTCATCCCTTCCGCCATTCAAGAAAGGTTACTGAAAGAAAAAAAGGAAAGCAATATTATACTTGTTGCAGGAATTATCTTGTTGATTTTTGTTCCAGTATTTAAAACCATTACAAACCTTCCACCATTTATGGGAATGCTGGGAGCGCTCAGCATCATGTGGGTCATCAACTCAATGATTCATAAAAAGAAGGAGACAGCCTATGCAGAAAAATATACGGTGGCCAGGGCTTTGCAAAGAATAGATACCCCGAGTATATTGTTTTTTCTGGGAATATTGCTTTCAATAGCAGCATTGCAATCTTATGGAATATTAAAAATGGCTGCCGTCTACCTGAGCCATTCTCTTCACAATGATTACCTCATCGGTATTGCACTGGGTATCCTTTCCTCCATAGTAGATAATGTACCCTTGGTAGCCGCTACTCAGGGAATGTATGATTTATCCATCTATCCAACTGGTCATCCATTTTGGGAGTTTCTTGCTTTAACTACCGGCACAGGAGGCAGTGCCATCATCATAGGTTCTGCAGCAGGTGTTGCGGTGATGGGCATCGAGCAAATTGATTTTATCTGGTACCTTAAAAAAATCAGCTGGTTAGCTATTATTGGATTTATAGCGGGCATCACTGTGTTTCTTTTGGAAGACGGTATTTTATTTTAATGGGGAATTTTTAAACGATTATAAATAAGCAACTGTTTACCACTATTTTATTTAAAAAATATCAATTAGTTTTTAAACCAAATTGCCAGTATTCCAATTGAGGAATGTGCACTAATTGGATATTTGGCAATACAATAATTATTACTGAAATGAAAGCGATTTTTTTAACCAAAAACGGTGCAGCTAAGAACGCATTTGAACTGAGGGAAACACCTACTCCTATACCTGCAGGTGGACAAGTGTTAATAAAAGTAGAGTCCTTTGGATTAAACTTTGCCGACGTAATGGCACGCAATGGAATGTATGAAGACGCTCCACCCAAGCCCTGCGTGCTAGGCTATGATGTATCCGGTACGATTGAGATGATTGGCGAAGGAGTGACCCATCTAAAAAAAGGAGATCGGGTGACTGCCATGACTCGTTTTGGCGGCTATGCTGAATATGCGATTACAGATGCCAGAGCCACCGCAGTCATTCCTGCAAGTATGGACACTTCAACAGCAACTGCATTAACTACTCAATATTGCACTGCTTATTTTGCTGCTGCTGAAATGGTCAATCTTCATCCTGGTGACAAAGTGCTCATTCAATCGGGAGCCGGCGGAGTAGGAACTGCGCTCATCCAATTTGCAAAATTCAAACAATGCGAAATTTTTTCTACCGCAGGTTCTGATGAAAAATTAAAATATCTAGAAGAATTGGGTGTTCATCACCCGATTAATTATACCACGCAAGATTTTGAAAAGGAAGTAAAAAAAATAACCAATGGAAAGGGCTTGGATGTTATTTTTGATGCAGTGGGTGGAAGGTCTGTAAAAAAAGGATTTCGCTCATTGACTGCGGGAGGAAGAATCGTTTGTTATGGCGCCTCCGACATGACAAACAAAAACTTATGGGGTAAATTAAAATCAGCTATCGGCTTTGGCTTCTATCACCCTGTGATGCTGATGATGCCCTCCAAGACAATGATTGGTGTAAATATGCTCAGTGTGGCTGACCAACATCCGGAGGTTTTACAACGCTGCTTAACAGAAGTGGTTAGATTGACAGCAACCGGCGTTTTTACCCCCAACATTGGAAAAGTATTTCAAGCCTCCGAAATTGAAGCAGCACATGAATACCTTGAAAAAAGAAAAAGTATGGGAAAAATAGCCATTCAATGGTGATGTAAATACTCAATCGATTGACTTAAATAAAAAATATTTTTTTAACCCAACTTAGCTAAATCAACAATGGCCAACCCTATCTATCCTTGCTTGTGGTTTGACGGACAATCACAGTCTGCAGCAGACTTTTACTGCTCCGTTTTTCCTAACTCCAAAATACTTTCCGCCAACCCTATGGCCGTTGTTTTTGAATTAAATGGTCAAAAATTTATGGGGCTAAACGGTGGACCAGAATATAAATTCAACGAGGCTGTTTCTTTTGTAGTTAACTGCGAAACACAGGAAGAAATCGATCATTATTGGAACAAATTTGCAGAAGGTGGTCAAGAAGGGAAATGTGGCTGGATAAAAGATCGATTCGGTGTTTCATGGCAAATCATTCCAACGATTTTGGGCAAACTGATGAGCGACCCCGAAAAAGCCCCCAAAGCGATGTATGCATTTATGCAAATGAAAAAAATGGATATTGAAAAATTAATGCAGGTATAACAAAACAGGTAACTAGAAAGACTTTAACTTATTGCCTCTTTTTTCTTTGGGTTTAGGTGTTTAGAGGGTTAGGGGGTTAGTTTGTGGGCATAGTGAAAACTTTAAATTTTACTTTGTAAAGCATTTTCTCAGATTTAGTATAATATTGTAAAAAATTATCACTCATTTATTAATAAAAAAATGGAAAGGAAAAATATTTTAACCGGCTCACCATGGGAAGACAAAATGGGTTATTGCCGTGCAGTTCGAATTGGTAATATCGTAGAGGTTTCTGGAACGGTTGCCATTGTAGATGGCGAAAAAGTGAAAGCGGATGACGCTTATGCGCAAACCATGAATATTTTAGAAAGAATAGAAAAAGTACTGGTAGATCTTAATGTAGGCATGAAAGATGTAATTCGCACCCGCATTTTCACTTCCGACATTAATAGTTTTGAAGCGGTTGCAAAAGCACATGCTAGTTTTTTTAAAGAAATTAAGCCTGCTACAGGATTTTATGAAGTAAGCAAATTAGTTGCACCTGAATATTTGGTAGAAATTGAATTTACTGCAGTAGTTGCATAACCCTGGAAATTGATTTTTTTTCGCAGCGGTTAGAACCAAGGGGGCTTTTAAACACTCATTTTAAAATGTAATCACCATGAAAAATATTGGTTTCCTTTTACTTGCTTTGCTTTCACTTTCTTATCAAAAAAAAGACAACAACTGGGTGGTAGACCCACTAAATTATTTAAGCGACATCAAAACGGAACTCAAAAAAGAATGGCCAAATAACAGAACGATTAATTTAGTTTTTCATGGACATTCGGTTCCGGCGGGCTACTTCAAAACGCCCATCGTTA
>CANJDY010000156.1 GCA_947472635.1 Chitinophagaceae bacterium | reverse complement strand
GCTAAAATAACTTTTACCAACGACAGTAAAAATGATCTCCACTTGCTTGCTTTTCAAATTACTTACGCAAAAAAAAAGGTTCCAAAAAATACAGCTTATTTCCATGCTCAATGGCGTAGGAGCAACACCAGTACTCAAAACCCATATATTATACTAGATAATGTAAAAGGAAAGGGAAAGTATGTGGGTACTTTTCTGGCATGGACACAGATGACCTCAAAGATTTGGTTTGGAGAAGGTGAGGTGAAATTTTTTATGGATGAGGATACAAAATTCCCCACCATCTGCGGAACCGGAACGGAAGATTATTTTTTAGGTAGCTATGGTTTTCCTGAATCCTATACCACTGCTTATGCGGGTACTACACTACCCGCCAAAGACGATGGGGATTTACCCAATTACTGGAGTCTGTACCGCTGGCATATACCAGATCCAATTTCATTTAATAAAAATTTTAAAGTTACCATTCAGTCTTTGGGCTGGAATGACAAAGGGAAATATCGATTGCTCAATGATGATATCGCTTCGGTTGCTTACTGGTACCAGACTGAGCCCCATGCAACTTTCCCTGAACTGATTCCATTGAAACAAAGGATGCCCATAAAAAACTAAATTAACCGAACTGAAAATAAGAAAAGTAAATCCGCATTTTTTGGTTCGGTATAGTATCTTTTGTACTACTTTATTTCAACTTACCCTAATTATCAATAAACGCTGATTCGTGATGTTTTAACACGCCTGAAAATAAAAAGCCTGCATAGCTTTTACACTGTACAGGCTTTTTAATATTTGTAACCCAACATTTATTTACATAAATAACTTAGTTGTCAACTAATTAATAATTAGGGTTCTGCTTAATTGAACCATTACTATTATCAATTTCGCCCTGAGGGTAAGGTAATAGACGGTGTCTGGTAGGAATAAAGGTACGGGCTGGTTTATAAGTACCTTCTGCAGGCAATGCATTATAAATAGATTCAGCCAAGCCCCAACGTACCAAGTCAAAGTGACGATCGCCTCCTTCAAAGGCAAGTTCCATTCTGCGTTCATACATTAGGTCATTGAAAGTAGGCGCTGCAATTGTAGCAAGCCCCGCACGTCTACGAACCAAATTAAAAGGTATGGTAGCAGCCGCTACTGTAGTGGTTCTAGTGGTAGGTCCGCCACCATTTAAATTCATAATAGCTTCTGCATCGATCAGCAATACATCTGCATACCTCAAAGCTGGAACATTCAACCCTGCAGCCCAACCGGTATATTCATCCTTGTAAGGTGCATTGTATTTCACACAAACAATCGGAGATTGGTTATTGGGAGCCTGAAGAATATCTGTAGAGCCATTGTAAGTAATTACATCCACTCCACGTTTTGCAACAGTCGCTTTTTTTCTAAGATCTCCCACTTGATAAGCATTATAGAGATTAACAGTAGCGCTTACCAGTCTCCATCCCTCTCCCATTGGTTCTGGATGCGTTCCACCCCAAACATTATTAGGCAACATTAGTACAGGTGTAATTGGGTACTCACCCAAGCGTGCTCCCAAACCAAAGAGAATCTCTGCATCATTTTCGTGTTGAATAGTGAAAATATCTGCATAGCTTGTAGTCAGGCTATGTTTACCAGAACTGATTACAGTTTCAGCAGCTGTTTTGGCATCGCTCCATTTCTTTTCGTAGGCATAAACTTTGGCAAGCATACCCCAAGCGGCTCCTAGTCCTGGGCGTCCTTCTTCGTGCTCCCAAGCAAGTTGTGTAGTCGCATTTTTCAGCGTAGTTTCAATCACTGCCCAGGTTTCAGCTTCTGTTTTGCGAACCAGTGCTGCAGCAGGATCTTTTGAATCGTAAATAGGTAGACCACCATAACGGGCAGCTAACTCATAGTAAGAAAATCCCAGTAAGAAATTGGCTTCTCCTAAAATTCTTTTTTTCTGAGCAGCATCCATTGAAATGCCGGGAACATTGGTTAAAACATCCGTTGCCCTTTTGATAGTTTTATAATAGGACACGTAGCTATTATGACTAAGGTCACCTTCATTGTTTTGAAGTGCCCTGAATTCTGACATAGCAATATAATCCGAATAATTATCATTCATATAGGCATTGTCACCAAAAGTTTCAATACTGCACCACTCTTCACCGCCAAGTGCTTCTTCATCCTGTAAAGGAGTATATACACCTGCCAGAGCTGATTCTGCCTGTGCGGCAGTTTTCCAAAATACTGCATCGGTAAACTCATGGGGCTGTTTGTCTAAAAAATCTTTTTTACATGACACCAGCAAAACTGGTATCATCAAGATGGGAATATATTTTTTCATATTATTCATGATTTGATGGAATTAAAAATTAAAGTTAACGCCAAATAGAAAGGCTTTTGCCATTGGATAAGTTCCCTGATCAACCCCAAACATATTGTTGCTGAATCCTCCCTCAGAACCAACTTCAGGATCAAATCCGGTGTACTTGGTAATCGTAATCAGATTTTGCAAGGTGAGGAAAACCCTCAATTTAGAAATCTTATCACCCGTTAGCTTTTTGTCAAAAGTATAGCCAAAGGTTAGGTATTTTAAACGGGCAAAACTTCCATCTTCTAAGTAAAGAGTGCTATATGTTTTATTGCTGTTCAAATCTTTGATGGTAACTCTGGGAACAGTTGTGCTTTTTGAAGCTGGAGTCCAACGGTCCAATATTTCAGGACTATTGTTGTAGCCAGAACCTTGCATAAATACACCACCCAATTTAAGGCCATTAAATATTTTATTTCCCTGGCTGCCAATCCATAGCATGCTGACGTCAAATCCCTTATACTCCCCATTAAAATTGAAGGAAGCTGTAAAAGTAGGAAAGCTATTGCCTGCATTGAATCGATCATTTGCACCAATCACTCCGTCCTTATTGATATCCGCAAACTTTACATCTCCAGCTACTGCATAGGGCTGTATTTTACCACCTGCAGAATTTTTGTAATTGTCTACTTCAGTTTGACTTTGGAAAATACCTAAAGCATTGAGTACATAAAAATGACCTAATGGTTGTCCTTCGGAAATTCTACCAACGCTTACATTCTTATAGTTGGCGGCATATATTTCTTTACTGCCTGCAATACCGAAAGAGGTCAATTTATTGGTAACAGTAGCTACATTTCCAGTGATGGAATATTTAAATTGGTTTTCCCGGTTACTACGATAAGTAATGCCCATATCGAATCCTTTATTGGACACTTCTCCTGCATTGCGAAAAGGGGCTGAACCCACTCCCAATGATGAAACCATTGGAACCTGCACCAAAATATCAGTAGTTTTCTTATCAAAATAATCAGCTGTCAATGAAAGTCGGTCATTGAGAAAACTTGCATCAATACCTATATCAGTTTGAGTAGTTACTTCCCACTGGATATTGGGATTTGAATAGCGATTTTGAGCAACCGCTGTATAAGCATTTCCTGCCAATGTAGGAGAACCTACACTACTTACAGTACTATAATATTGGTAGTTAGGGATTTTATCATTACCCAACTGTCCCCAGCTAGCGCGTAATTTTAAATCAGAAATAGTACTAGATAATCCTTTGAAGAAATTCTCTTTAGAAATTCTCCAACCTCCCGAAACGGAAGGAAAAACACCCCAACGTTTGTCTGAAGGGAATTTAGAAGAACCATCCGCACGAAGGTTGGCTGCAAATAAATATTTGTCAGAAAACTCATAGCTTACCCTTCCAAAATAACTTTGCAAAGCATAATCATCTGCACTTCCAGATGCATGATTGGGGAAACTACCCGCATTATTATAATAGCGCAAAGCAGGACTTTCATTACTAAAATCAAACCCCGTTCCAGCATTCAAACCTTCGCTGATACCTGATTCCATCGACATACCAGCAAGAGCTGCTACATGATGTTTGCTAAACCGCTTATCAAAGCTTAGGGTATTGTTCCAGATTTGTGTACTACCATTTCCGTAACTTTCATTCAAACTATTTCTTCCTTCTAGTCCACGACCTCCGCCAATAGCGATAGATTGGAAGCCCTTGTTTTTTGAATTACCTGAACTATAGGCCACATCAGATTTAGCAGTAAACATATTCAGGAATTTATATTCGAGGTATAGATTACCACCAATGGAAGTTCCATTTGATGTATTGTCTTTTACATTAATGGAAGCTACTGGATTAGGGAAATCTCCTGTAGGGGTTCCGTAAATTTGATTGGCTTCATCCACCCAAACAGGTGTATTACGCATATTGAAAAGTGCAGCACTCAATACCCCGTCATAACCACCACGTATTTCGGCACGCTTGGTATTTGACACTACTACTGAGAAATTTTCTCCAAATGTAAGGTTCTTGGCAATTTCATGCTGGCTATTAAATCTTACATTGTACCTTTTTGAGTTGGTACCAACTACAATTCCATTATTATCAAGGTATCCTAAACTAAATAAGTAGTTAGAGGTAGCACCGCCACCCTGAATACTCATACTTTGGTTTGATACATAAGCAGCTTGTAATATTTCTTTAAACCAATCGGTTCTGGTAACCGCATTTTTTGGATCATTGTAATAGTTCCAGATAGATTCTGAACTTGGTGTAGCATCGTTGGTAAGTGCCTCTTTATGAATCAAATTTCTTTGTGCTGCATCCAATGAAGTTGGCATTCTCCATGCCGATTGAATACCCTGACTACTATTGAAAGAGATAGCGGCTTTTTGGTTTCTTTTACCTTTTTTGGTAGTTACGATTACCACACCATTAGCACCTCTTGATCCATAGATAGCTGCTGAAGCGGCATCTTTAAGTACAGTTAAACTTTCTATATCTGCAGGATTTAGATCACCTATTCCACCGATTATTCCATCTACTACATATAGTGGACTATTATCATTTATCGAACCTGAACCCCTAATCCTAATCTCAACTCCACTACCTGGCTCTCCTGAATTTTGAATTACCGTTACACCGGCAGCCTGGCCTTGTAAGGCATGTGCCACAGATTGGTTAACCCCTTGATTCAATTTTTCGGCAGCTACGGTGGAAACTGATCCTGTAAGATCAGCCTTCTTTTGAGTACCATAACCAATTACAACAACATCATCCAATTTTTTAACCTCCTCAATAAGTACCACAGTCATAGTTGTTTGACTAGCTAATTTTTCCACAGAGCTATATCCAACCAATGAAAAAACAAGGGTTGCCTTATAATCAGCAACTTCAATAGAGAAATTACCGTCCCGATTGGTAACGGAAGTTATTGAAGCTCCTTTTACTTTTACTAATACGCCTGGCAAAGCAGCGCCTTGTGCGTCGGTTACTTTACCGGTTACTTTTACAGCGGTCTCTGCTGAATTTCCGGAAATAATTTTCTCAGAAATTGAACTGGCATAGAGTCCGGGAGAGATTACTACAGCCCCTAAGAGTAGTAGCGTAACGGTCGCTTTTTTAACGATTGATTTCCATTTCATAATTGATTAGATCTAGTGATTAATAATAGTTAACATGAACAAATATATAAAAAATATAATATTAAAATTTGTAAAGAAGGGAAATTTCAAGTATTGCATCTTTAGCAATCCTACAGCATAGCAAGCTGGCAATCAGTTAGTAAATTTTGGTTAATAAAATACAGTAATAGAAATCAAACATAAACTGAAAAAAAATACATATGTAATCGATTTACGTATAATATTCTTCAATTTACGCAACATACTAGTTCCAAAACAAATAAAGCTGAAATTATTGGAAGAATATGGTACAAAAGGGGCATTAATTTAACTGAAATTAATTCCTTTAGAAAAATTTTTACTTGAACCTTTTTTAGAACAAACCCGCAACTGGCATACAAAACCGCCGTTAAGTCATGGCTATTTATACAATTAGATAAAATGCGGCATAAGACAACTTGAATATAACTAAAGCAGAGTCTATCTACCGCTTTTTTGCAAAAGACCTGACAAGGTCAAATACAATCGGAGCAAATCGGTAAAATAGTTTTTTATACTAAAGGGTTAATCTTAGACCAAGGAAGCGAAGGGTAAAATGGGGATATAGTAGGGTTACCAACGTTTTGATAGTTAAAATCTACACTACTACCCTTTCTGCCAATTCCGCTTGCAATATATTTTCTATTCCTCTAAGCAGCGCATCGGCAGTAAAGGAAATACTATCAATATGTTGCTCCACCAAGAATTTTGCAAATGCAGGAAAATCACTGGGTGCCTGTCCGCACAATCCAATTTTAACCCCAGCGGATTTTGCCTTATAGATCATAGTTGCAATCATTTCTTTGGCTGCTTCATTCTGTTCACTAAATAGGTCACTGATTATTGCAGAATCACGGTCGATACCAAGTGTAAGCTGGGTAAGGTCATTTGATCCGATAGAAAAACCGTCAAATAGCTGAGCAAATTTTTCGGCCAGTATCACATTACTGGGAATTTCGGCCATCACATAAATTTCGAGGTTATTAACTCCTTGCTCAAGTCCAAATCTTTTCATTACGGCAATCACTTTATTCCCTTCCTCAATAGTTCTACAAAAAGGTATCATCACTTTTACATTGGTCAATCCCATTTCATTTCTCACTTTTACTATTGATTCACATTCCAGTCGGAACCCCTCCTTGTATAAATCGTGGTAGTACCTGGATGCGCCCCTAAAGCCAATCATTGGATTTTCTTCTTTAGGCTCG
>CANJDY010000155.1 GCA_947472635.1 Chitinophagaceae bacterium | reverse complement strand
TTAGGCAATGCTTTTACCCGAAACTGAATTGGATCACCAGGCTTCAATATCAAATTCCCTTCTGGGAAAGTTTTGATACTTTCTATTGATAGTGTTTTAACCGGCTCCGCTGGCCTAGGTAACGAATAAGTATACTTGATTTTTTTAGTTACCGATTTTTTACCGGCTTCTGCAAGAAGCTGGATGGTTGTTTCTCCCGGCAGCAGATTCAATTCGTAAGCAAAGGCACCCGTAGGATACACTTTGATTGTTTTGTCATAGATGGTTACCACACAATTTTTACAGGTTGACCCTATGATAAACTGTTTGGAAGATGAAATGGTATTGGTAGACTGGTAAGGATTCGTCAGGCGGATAAAGGGTTTATCAGCTGACTGAGAAAATACCCATCCGCCGCAAGCCATCAAAATAAGCGTATAAAAAAATTTCATTGGTGTAAGGTAATTTTTTTTGATGGCTCAAAAAAAAATACCTAATTCCGGTGGTCAACCAGTGACTCACCGGAATTAGGGTATATGGGTAAATTAATTACCAGGGATATTTATTGGCAGCGATCAATTGATCGGCAATCCTTCTGCGGGCATCTTTGCTATTGAAGGGTGTTGACTTAGTAAACCGCTTTAGACCGAGTAACATCATCCGCTGCTCATCTCCTTCAGCAAAACTATTGATGGCTTCCTTGCCTGCTTTATTGACCTTGTCAATGGCATCATTCAAATAACAGCGCATCATATCGATCTGTACCCGGCTGGCAGATTCGCCTTGCTTATCCACCATTTTGATAATGCGTAGCAAAGTGCTTTCCGCTACAAAAGTTTCAATGGCCATATCCGCAATATTCATCAGTATTTCCTGTTCATCCGAAATCTTCATCATCAGTTTTTGTACTGCAGCACCGGCCACCATTAGAATACTTTTTTTCATATTGAGGATAGACTTTCTTTCTGCCGCAAAGGGGCTTTCATCTTCATTTCCAAAATCTGGAATACTCATTAATTCTTTGGAAACTGCCATGGCAGGGCCCATCAAGTCCAACTTTCCTTTCATTGCCCTTTTTAAAATCATATCTACCGTAAGCAAGCGATTGATTTCATTGGTACCTTCATAGATACGGTTGATTCGGCTATCGCGATATGCCCTGCTGATATTGTATTCATCACTAAAACCATTACCACCAAAAACCTGCACCCCTTCATCCACCACATAATCCAATACTTCGCTGCCATGCACTTTTAAAATGGCACACTCCACGGCATATTCTTCCGCTGCACCTAGCAAAGCTTCATTAAATGGTTTGCCTGCATTGGCCAATGCTGTTTCTTTATCATCCACCCATTTGCTGGTTCGATACAAAGCGCTTTCTCCTGCAAAAATCCTTATCCCTGCCTCAGCTAGTTTGTATTTAATAGCGCCGAAATTGGCAATGGCCGTTTTAAACTGTTCCCTTGTTTTGGCATATTCGATGGTCGTATTCAAAGCCATTTTAGATCCGCCCAATGCAGCTGCACAAAGTTTTAGTCGACCAATATTTAAAATATTAAATGCGATAATATGTCCCTTCCCTACCTCGCCCAACAAGTTTTCAACCGGCACCTTACAATCCTGAAAATACAATTGAACAGTGGAGGATCCTTTGATACCCATCTTATGTTCTTCTGGACCTTGGGTAAATCCCTCAAATCCACGCTCTATGATAAACGTAGAAAATTTGTCGCCGTCAATCTTTGCAAACACGGTGTACACATCTGCAAAACCACCATTGGTAATCCAACATTTTTGACCATTCAAAATATAGTTTTTACCATCCGCAGAAAGCACGGCAGATGTTTTTGCACCCAATGCATCACTGCCGCTATTGGGCTCCGTTAGTCCGTAGGCACCTTTCCATTCGCCGCTGGCAAGCTTGGGGATATATTTTTCTTTTTGTGCATCGGTACCAAAATACAAAATGGGCAATGTGCCAATTCCTGTGTGGGCGGCAATCGCCACGCTAAACGAATAGCCACCGCCGAGCCCTTCATTTACAAGGGTGGAAGTGATAAAGTCTTTTCCCAAACCGCCCAAGGCTTCTGGCACCGAAGCACCTAGTAGGCCCTGTTCACCAGCCTTCACCATCAGGGAGGGCATTAGCCCTGGCTCCAACTGGTCAATCCGATTGGCCACCGGATGAACCTCGGTTTGCAGAAACTGCAAACACATTTCTTTCACCATCAATTGCTCCTCATTAAAATCTTCGGGTGAAAAACTTTCCAGTGCATTAGTTTCTTTAATTAACCATTCACCGCCTTTTAGGGATGAGGTTGTTGCTGTGGATGTATTCATAAAATGAAAGCCTCCTCATACCTCCCGATTGCTCGGGGGAATGGAAGTTTTTTTTTAAAGATTATCTAAATAATTGGTTCAAGTAATTTAAAAATATAGGGTTCAAAGCACTACGGTCGGATAAATCTTCAGCTTCTAGCGGACATTACAAAGTGCTAGAGGGTGCAAGGTTGTCATATACTTTCTGCAGTACCTCCTTCGCTATTTCTATTTGTCCATTGGTAACCCCTTCCAGTGCCTCATTCAATGTTTGATTTGCCAGCTCCATCGTTTGCTCCTGCAATTGATTAGCCTTCTGCGTTAGATAAATCCGATTGATTCTGCGGTCATCCTTATTGGCCACTCTTTTTACGAGTTGCAACTTTTCAAGGTTGTCTACCAGGCGGGTAATACTCGGCTTATCCCTAAAAGTAGCATCGCACAATTGCTGTTGGCTCTGCCCATCCTGCTTCCACAAATGATACAATACACTCCACTGCTCAATCGTAATATCCACTCCCGCTTGCTTAAAATTTTTCTGTAGGCGGCGCGAAATGGCCGTACTCGCTTTTCCAGTGATAAAACTGTATAACTCTCCGCGTTTAAATTGGTTCTTAGGCATATAGTTGTTTAAACAACTATATAAAGATAATCATTCATTTGCAATATTTACAACTATTTTTACGGGGAACAAGCGCCAACTGTAAACACTGTTGGTATATTTATTTTTTAACGGTATTATTGTTTTATTTACCCCCAACTGCCTGGGCGAAACCTTGCAGCAGATCATTATGGAGCCAATCTTACTTACTGTTTCAATACTATTGCTGCTGTGCTACTCGGCATTGCTTATTTACTACAGAAAAAGCTGGCTTAGCATTCCCGACTTCAAAGTAGCAAGTCATTCCAACTTGAATACAAAAATTTCTATCATCATTCCTGCCCGAAATGAGGAAGAAAATATAGCCAACTGCTTACAGTCAATTATTGACCAGTCGTACCCAAAGCATTTATTTGAGGTACTGGTGGTAGATGACCATTCTACCGATAACACGGCTGCAATCATTAAAAGTTATGCCGCACAAAATGTGAAGCTGATTTCCCTAAAAGATTTCATTGCAGCCAATGAGATCAATGCTTACAAAAAGAAGGCGATTGAAATTGCCATACAGCAATCCAGCGGTGATCTACTTGTTACAACAGATGCAGACTGTATTTTTCCTACCCACTGGCTCACCACCATCGCAGCATTTTATGAAACAAAAAAATCTGCATTTATAGTAATGCCCGTACTCATCCGCCATAGCAATAGAATGATTGAAATTTTTCAATCGCTTGACTTCATGACCCTACAAGGAATTACCGGCGCCTCCGTACATAAAAAATTTCATAGCATGTGCAATGGCGCCAATCTTGCTTATACAAAGGAGGCATTCACAGCGGTGAATGGGTTTAAAGGAATCGATAACATTGCCAGCGGCGATGATATGTTATTACTCCACAAGATTTATAAGCGATTTCCTGATAAGATCGACTATTTAAAAAGTCAGGACGTGATTGTACAAACCAATCCCGTAACCACCCTCCATCAATTTTTAAACCAACGTATCCGCTGGGCAAGTAAGGCGGATCAATTTGATGACAAAAGAATTTTTGTGGTATTGATTATTGTATATTTTTTAAATGTGCTGCTGTTGGCGCTTCCCATCGTAGCTTTAGTGAACCCGCAGGAGATTACCCTATTTCACTATAAGTTACCAATGATTCAATGGTATTTTATTTTGCTTATAGGAAAAACTTTGATTGAGCTATTTTTCCTTTACCCTGTTGCTACATTTTTCAATCAAACCAAGCTGATTGGGTGGTTTCCGATTGCCCAACCTTTTCATATTTTGTATACCGTAATAGCGGGATGGCTAGGCAAGTTTGGAAAATACACCTGGAAGGAACGGTCTGTTAAATAATATCATTAATCCAAAAAATATGTCTCACCATTCATTTTCTTTCTCCCATCAAATCTGGAAAAGCCTCAAAAAAAACAAGGGTGCCTTAGTTGGTTTGGGGATTATTGCAGTGGCTACTTGCATCGCAATTTTCGGATACCTGTTGGCCCCGGATGGATCACCCAATGCAGATTTGCAAACTGTAGAAATACAGGCGAAAAGGCCCGGCTATACACAACTTTTTTTAAAAATACAGGATAAAAAACAAGCTCCTGTTAACTGGTTTAACCAACTGATGTTTGGTAAACCAGCTGATTGCCGATACCTACCTATTAGCAGTTATACCATTCACCAAGATGAGCTCCGCGTAAACAAATATGTGGATGAAGACACTTCAGTAATCCAGTATTATTCCATTAACCAGCTCACCGAACATCAGCCCGAGCAGCTAGTTTCCCAATACTTAGTAACCAAGACCTATTGGTTGGGAACAGATAAATTTGGAAGAGATATTGCGAGCCGACTGATGATTGGCACCCGTGTTAGTTTGGCAGTAGGACTGATTGCTGTTTTTATTTCACTCACGCTAGGCATTTTTTTGGGATCGGTAGCAGGATACTATCGTGGACGTATAGACGCAACTATTTTATGGCTCATTAATGTAACCTGGAGCATCCCCACTTTATTATTGGTATTTGCCCTAACGATGGCACTTGGAAAAGGTTTTTGGCAGATATTCATTGCCGTTGGTTTAACCATGTGGATTAGTGTGGCTCGCTTAATTCGTGGCCAAGTAATGGCATTAAAGGAATTGGAATATGTGCAGGCGGCTAGGGTGCTGGGATTCAGTGATAGCAGAATTATCCTCCGGCATATACTTCCTAATGTGCTGGGGCCGGTGCTAGTGATTGGAGCAAGCAACTTTGCCACTGCCATAATTATTGAAGCGGGCTTGAGTTTTTTGGGAATTGGCGTTCAGCCTCCCCAACCGAGTTGGGGTCTGATGATCAAAGAAAATTACAATTTTATTATCACGCATCAACCTATGCTGGCCATCATACCCGGCATTGCCATTATGTTGCTGGTACTTGCTTTTAACTTGTTGGGAAATGGATTGAGAGATGCGGTGGATGTAAGAGACCCCTCTTAAATTCTAACAAAGTGGAAAGCTTACAAGCTGATGGTTACAACTGAAAGTTTATTGAGCAGGTGCTACCTGAACATTGCGGGTAAATCCTTCTTCGAGTGAAATAAATGTTTCGGTGCGATCGATTCCCTTAATTTTTTGAAGTTCATCATGCAATACTGCGCGCAATTGGGCGATGTCTTTACAAACGATTTCAATAAACATGCTATAGTTGCCGGTGATATAATTCAACCGTACTATTTCGGGGATAGCCATTAATTCCTTGGCTACAGAATCGTACAAAGAACTTTTTTCGAGATAAATCCCCACAAAAGCGGTAATATCGTACCCTAATTGTCGAAGGTCCACATTTAAACGGGTGCCTTTTACAATATTAAATTCTTGCAGTTTTTTGATACGAACGTGAATGGTACCGCCGCTCACAAATAATTTTTTACCTAGCTCGGCGTAAGAGATTTCAGCAGTTTCCATCATCTCATGGATAATCTGAAGATCCAATTTATCAAGATTCAATTTTGTAGCCATATAGTAAAGCAATTTTAATATTATTTCAAATATAAACATATTTATTTGACAATTATCTATATTTATTAAATATTTTATAAATTATTTTCAACATAATGGCATTTTGTGTAGATTTGCATACTAAGTTCTTACCATCCATCAACCAATACTGTGGGGTGATGAAATTTTTGGCAGACATGCCCCCTTGTCTCGGGGGTGGAGATCACAGGATAAATATAGCATAGAGCCGAGCCAGTAGCAATACTGGTCCGACCAGGGTCGACCACTCAACTTTGTGCTACAACTAACTGCTCCGTGGAGGTTCGATCCCTCCCCCTACAGCATCCTTTTAACCTGAAATGCAATACTATATTGTATTTCAGGTTTTTTTATGCCTGTTCGGTGGCAGAATAGGTGGCAGTTTTTTAAATATGCTCCCTGCCTTTTATTCTAAAGCACTAAAAAGGCAACAAACTGCCATTAGTCTTAAAATCAAAACATATTAGCTTAATAATATGCTTTCTCTACAATAAGGCACAAAAAAACTTTTGTACCTCTTATTTTTTAAACCCTATCCTTTGCCGTTCCTTCCATTGTTGCACTTTTTCGTTTTCATCTTCTTTTTTATCTAGTAAGTTTTCTAAGGCATCATAAATGGAGGCCAATTGCACATCATGTTCGCCAACACGGGTTTGCAACTCTGTACGCAATTCGTGTATTTGTTCTGCGAGGTCTTTATGTTTATTTACAAAATGCCGTATGGCTATAAATGCCCTTACAATGGCAATATTCATATCAACTGCCCTTTTGCTCCTTAA
>CANJDY010000154.1 GCA_947472635.1 Chitinophagaceae bacterium | reverse complement strand
TACCCTGCCGCTGAAATGAAACATGGCCCCATTGCACTGGTGACAGATACGCTACCCGTAGTTTTCGTTGCAACAAAAGATAGTTACCACGAAAAAATTGTAAGCAATATCCAGGAAATTAAAGCTAGAAAAGGATTGGTTATCGCCATCATCACCGAGGGTGATGAGGTGATTCCAGCATTGGCAAATGATGTATTTTTTGTTCCGCCGGCAGATGAGATTATCGCCCCTATGCTTAGCTGCGTTCCATTGCAACTGCTTTCCTACTACATGGGTATTGCACGTGGAGTGGATGTGGACAAGCCGAGAAATCTGGCTAAAAGCGTCACGGTGGAATAATTAATGTCCGTCGAAATGCAAACTAAAAAAATATCTTTACTCGTGCTCTTGCCAAAATTCGTATTCAAATTTTACCAATAACAATACAACTGCCAGTTAAAACATCCGTCAGTTTTTAATTTTCAGTGAATCAATTACCAGCTACTCCATGAACATCATCAGCAAACATCCGGTAAACAATCTTGGCTACAACTTTGTAGAAGAAAAATATATCCCCAAAGGTAAAGACGAATACTATCTTAGGTACTTACAGAACCCTAATGGCAGTGAATACCGAAAATTAACTGCTCATGAAATAGAAGTACTCGTTCGGAACCGAAACACTTCCGACGACTGGAATAAAATATTTGTATCCTCCGCCTTTAATCCGGAGTTGGTAAAGAACTGTAAATTTTACGGGTTAATTCGGATTGGAAAGCTAGAGGCTTTTTACCTTGAATTTCACAATTTCCGATTGCCCGTTGGGTTATACAACAGTACCATTATCAGCTGTGATTTTGGCAACAATGTGTGTATTGAAAATGTAAATTCTCTTAGCCATTATATCATTGGAAACGATGTAATGATTGCCAATGTGAATGAAATGGCTACCACCGAAAAGGCGAAATTCGGCAATGGAATTATTTTTGAAGGTGAAGATGAAAATATTCGCGTATGGATGGAACTCTGCAATGAAAATGGAGGAAGAAGTGTAATTCCATTTGATGGAATGCTAGCGGGAGATGCTTATATGTGGAGTAAATTTAGGGACCAAGACCAGTTGATGAATAAATTCAAGGAATTTACAGATAACCGGTTTGTTTCCCAAAGGGGACGTTATGGCACAATTGGAGATCGTACCGTTATTAAAAATTGTAAAATCATAAAAGACGTTTTGATTGGCACCGATGCCTATTTAAAAGGAGCCAATAAATTAAAAAACCTTACCATCAACAGTGATGAAAACCGCACCTCCCAAATTGGTGAAGGCTGTGAATTGGTAAACGGAATAATTGGATATGGATGCAGAATATTTTATGGGGTAAAAGCAGTACGATTTGTTATGGCTGCCCACTCCCAATTGAAATATGGTGCTAGGTTAATCAATTCCTACCTCGGCAACAACTCTACTATTTCCTGCTGTGAGGTATTGAATTCACTCATTTTTCCAGCACATGAACAGCATCATAACAATTCATTTTTGTGCGCATCACTATTAATGGGACAAAGCAATATGGCGGCAGGTGCTACCATTGGTAGCAACCACAACAGCCGTAGTGCGGATGGAGAACTCATTGCCGGACGTGGCTTTTGGCCAGGCTTATGCGTAAGCTTAAAGCACAATTCAAAATTTGCATCATTCACCATTATTGCCAAAGGTGACTTTCCAGCGGAATTAAATATTCCAGTACCTTTTAGTTTGGTAAGCAATGATGCAAGCAATAACCAGCTCGTAGTAATGCCCGCCTATTGGTTCATGCATAATATGTATGCTTTGGAAAGGAACGCCCATAAATATGTTGACCGAGACAAAAGGACTACTAGGGCACAATTAATAGAATACAATTATTTGGCTCCAGATACTATCAATGAAATTTTTACATCACTTGGCCATCTGCAAAAATTACAACCCAATGAAAAAGGAATTGCTACCATAAAAGGATGGGAAAACAATTCCCGTAATACGGTTGTAATTAAAGTCCCTCAATCAATTGCCATCTTTACCGAATTGATCCAATATTATGCCGTCACAGAATTGTTGCGTCATATCCAACAAAACAAGTTTAGCAGTTTTGATGAATTCAAGAAAAGCCTATCCGCCAAAATCCAACGAAGCGAATGGATGAACATCGGAGGACAACTGATTCAACAAACAGCTGTAGAAAAACTGCATGCCAATATCGTCAGCCAAAAAGTAAAAAGCTGGAATGAAGTACATGCTTTTTACACAGAGCAAAGTGCTACCTATTTTACCGATAAACTCAACCATGCTTATACGGCCCTGTTGGAAATACTGGAAAGTACTCCTAAGCAATTTACCGCAGCGGTTTTTAATCAATTACTACAAAACTCAGTTTCAACCCGTGAATGGATGTGCAAAGGAATCTATGATTCAAGAGCAAAAGACTACAGAAATCCATTCCGAAAAATGGTGTACAGCAATAGTAAAGAAATGAACCAAGTAGTGGGGCGCCTTGAAGACAATAACTTTATCCAGGAACAAATGGGGGAATTGGAAGAATTAAAAAAACAAGTAAAAGCGGTAAAAAGAAAACTAAAACTCTAATAAAGCACGAAGGGCAGGATTTCACTGTGTTGAATCCATTACCCCAGCCTACCAAATTAGCATAGAAGCCTGTTGTTTGCAAGTTTCAAAAATGAATAAGGCAACGCAGTGTTTTCCTTATTAGTCATTGTATATTTGTAAAAAATAACCATTGAAACAACTCCTCTCTTTTACCATCCTGCTGATGATGACTTCGCTTGTGAATAGTCAATCTATTTCTCAAATAAAAAAAGAACTGGATACTACAAGGGATCCCATCGGTTATGTTACCTACAAGCTCAAAAAAAAGTACAAAATTGATACAGTAACAGTGGTGAGTACCACTTCTTTCAGGGGCCTATCCGATAGCCTTGCTTACAATGGTAAAATCGGTAAAGTATATGGCCCATTTAAAGGCGCCAACTATTTAATAAAGGTACTGGCAAAAGTTCCCAACACTTTTTATCATGTAAGTCATATCCTTATCGACACTTCCACCTTTAGTAGAAAATTTGCTGATTCCTTGGGCAACAATATTATTAAAAGAATTAAATCTGACAGCAGCTCATTTTCCTCTATGGCAAACACTTATAGCGCAGATCCTTATTCTGCACGAAAAGGTGGTGATTTGGGTTGGTTTATTCGTGGCGCTATGTTGCCCCAACTCGATGAAGCAATCGCAGCACACAAAAAAGGAGACCTTTTTAAAGTATGGACCCCAGCGGGACTGCATATAGTTACTATACGAGATAATCCAAAAAAAGACAATGGATTTGCACTTTTACTAAGGGTGATTCTATAAAATAAGTTCCATTTTTAAGTTAATAAATTTATTTTTTATGAAATATTTTCAAGCGTTTCTGTTGACGATAGTGATGACATTGCTGGGCATCCAAACGAAGGCACAGTCAACTAATGAGGATTTTTCGATAGTAGATACCTATGTAAAATCGCTAGGGACATTGGACACACTCAATATGGGAACTATTAGTTACATGGTAACCAAAAAATTCCCCGATCCAAAAGATAAGGTAAGGGCCATTTTTGACTGGGTCGCTAATAATATCAATTACGATTTGAAGGCAGGCAAAAACAATGACAACGAAAAAACAAGTACCGACCTTGTATTAAAATCAAGGAAAGCAACAGCTGCAGGCTTTGCAGGTTTGTTTCAAGATATGTGCAGTGTGGTAAAAATACGTTGCCTTACCGTAGATGGATATGCGAAATTTTCTACTGAACAAATCATTGAAAAGCCCGACGGTCTCAATCACACTTGGGCGGTAGTTCAGCTGGGACAAAGTCCCGATTCATGGTATTATATAGATCCTACCTGGGGTAGCGGATATACCGATGATAAAATGACCAAGTTTACCAAGGCATTCAATACCGATTATTTTTTTTCGGATAAAAGCATTTTCAACTACCAACACTTTCCCGATAATAGTGCTTGGATGCTAGGTGTAGGCCCAAAAAGCGAGAGCTCATTTTTTTCATTGCCACTGGTAAAAAGCGCCGCTTATGAATATAGACTAGGTAAATTTTTGCCTGAGAATGGCCTCATTAAAACAAAGCTCAGCAAGCCGGTATTCTTTTCTATTAAACTAAATACCAATAGTGCGATAGAAATAGTATCCCTTGAAATAGGCGAAAATAAAATAAAAAAAACAAAAACGGTGGATTACACCAATTCAAACGGAATTATTTCCTTCAGCTATAAATTTGATTTGGAAGACACCTATCCTGTTACCCTGCTAGTCAATAACAAACCTTTACTAGGCTATCTGGTGGAAGCCATTGAATAAATTTTACCAACTAGTTTTTTAAAAGCTGCTTAATTTTGATTTCCAATAGTGGCCCGGATAAATCGATGTCAATAATTTTCCCTTGCTTATCCAATAAAAACGAAGTAGGAATCATATTGACCCCGTATTTTTCAGCCACTGGTGAATTCCAGCCTGCAGGGTCATTTACCTGGGAATAGTGAATATGGTCCTGCTTAATCGCTTTCAGCCAAGCTGCTTTTTCACTATCAATCGATACCCCCAACACTTTAAATCCCTTTGCACTGTATTTGTTGTAGAGCTTTGTCAGACTAGGGTTTGCAGCACGGCAAGGACTGCACCAACTCGCCCAGAAATCAATCAACACTACCTTTCCTCGAAAGGATGACAGGCTTACTAAACTGTCTTTAGCATTGCGCAAAGAAAATTCGGGGGCGAATTCTCCAATAGTAACTTGTGCATTTACATAAAAGCTGCTACCAATAAAGAGCACAACTGCATATACAATTTTCATTGACAACATTTTTTTTTAAACAAGGATGCTATCCAACCGATTATCTTTTTCATTTTAATACAAGTTAAAGATATTATACTCCATTCGCAACAATACTCCCCGGGCAGCAGTTCGTTGCAATGAGTGAATGAGTGGAAATCGATAGCCCAGATCCAGCCGAACGCGACTATTGAGTATAAACTGAACAGAGGGCGCCACATCTAAGAAAGTGTAGCCATTGCCTAGGGAAGTTTGCCCCAGTAATTCCAACATACAATTCATGTTCGTTTGTCCGTAGCTGGTATATTCTTTTGGCAATAATAATTTACCGACCGAAAAAGTATAGTTGAAAGCTTTCCTATTTTTATCTTCATAAGTAAATTTTTCCGTCCCATTATCTTTTGCATACAATATTGAAGAACTGGCTGAAACAGCTACCTTTTTCACCAACTGGGTAACTACCATTCCCCCTTCATAACCGGTGTTATGGCCATTAAAATCAATCGCCTGCTGATGAATTTCACTATTGTTGAAACTGTACCTTCCAAAAGCAGACACCCTAAAATGGCTATGAACATCATCAATACTAAAAACGCGATATTTAGCATACAATGCCCCTCCTTCCAATGTAAAACCCTTTTGCTGGTTACTCATAAAACCTTCTGCATGAATCATCACATTTTTTGACACCCCCCACATGATTTCCGGAAGCAAATGATAATTAGTCTGATTGACCTCAGTTTCCCTCATCCAATAATGATTCAATCTTAGGCCGATACTTTTTGCTGCCATATTACTTGCAGGCTCTGTGTATACAAAAAGCTCCTGTGCTTTTACTGCATTTGCATAGATTACAAAAAGCACTAAGTATATTTTTTTCATCCCATTTTTAATTTAAGGCACAAAGCAATACAATGCATCCCTGCTATAATAGTTCATCCCCCATCTTACAAAATTGAAATAACAAACAAGATTTGTTACTGGCTCCTTAGCGCTTGACCCTACATCGTTACGTGAAATACCCTTGTGCCAATGACAAGCCCATCTTTTTCACAACAAGTACCCGCCTTGCCCGTTTTATAACATTCCATCAAGGTGAATTGGCCATTTTTTTTATATTCCTTAGCTGTTACAAAACCCTTATCCAGCAAGCGAATCGTTCTGCTCCCATTGAGGATTTGATCGGTAGAATGCAAAAAATGAAAAGTCATACCGTTGATAACGGTATGACTGTCATTTTTAATAACTACATTTTTAAAATCGAATTTGGCAGATAAATTAGCCACAAAAAAACCGGCATCTTGCACCTTCTTTTTTAGTTGGTCAAAGTCCACCTGGCTCCCCGGCTTCAACAAGATATCGAAAGTTGAATTACTGATATTGGCCGTTACCTGCTCAACGAAGCTGAGTGATTGCAACGATTTATTGATTGCATTACTGCACATACTACAGGTTAACCCACTAGCCTGTAAAGACAAACTAGTTACCTGCGCAAAGGCCGCAATGGAAAAAAGAAACATTCCTAATGTAAACAACTTCTTCATTCGATGTTTTTTTCCAGTTTACAGTTTACAGCAAACCTTATTTTTACAAGATGCCATGTCGGTACAGGCCTTTACTTCGTTGCAACACTGGTTGTTGTTACAGCAATCTTTCTTTGCAGCTTCAGTAGCTGCTAAGTTCTTGCGCTCGTATTGGCAACATCCATGTAAACCATAATAGGCACTGGAATCTGCAGTGAAGTCCTGTGTATCATAACCTGATCTTGCAATGGATTGCTGTATTTGTGCAAGACTTGTTTTCTTGGACTTATAAGATACAGTCAGCAGCTTCGTGTCTTCATTCCAGTTGGCGGATGAGGCTCCGGCT
>CANJDY010000153.1 GCA_947472635.1 Chitinophagaceae bacterium | reverse complement strand
GGGAAAATCACCCAGGAAGAATTGGATAATGCCAAGGCAAAATACAACGGTTCCTTTGCATTGGGGATGGAAGATCCTGCACGCACCGCTACCTATGCTTCTAATATCTTAATCAATAATTTGCCGAAAGACTTTTATAGAACTTTTCTCCAAAAAATAAACAGTGTATCCTTGAATGACCTCAAGACCGTAGCACAGGCTTATTTCAATGAAAGCAATTCTAGAATTGTGATTGTGGGTAATGGTTCCATTATCATTCCCAAATTAATGAGATTAGGCTATCCTATCAAAAAATATGACCGGTATGCAGACCCTGTGGTGGAAAAGCCCATTGAGAAAAAAGTAAACCAAACCAATAAAAATAGCAATAGCATCTCAGCCTCAGAAATTGTTGAAAGCTACTTGAAAGCTATCGGCGGCAAAGAAGCCATTAAAAAAATAAATACCATCTCTTCAGTTATCGGAATTGAGATGATGGGGAGAACTTTTGAAGGCGTAGAGAAAAAAATGAACCCCAACCTACAGATAACTGAAATAAAAATGGGTGCTATGACTGTTATGAAATCCGTATTTGATGGAAAAGCGGGTTTCCAGCAACAAGGTCCGCAAAAAAAGGACTTAACAGCCAAAGAAACCAAAGAGGCGTTGGATGAAAAAGGTGTCGTTCCACAATTGTATTACATCACTAATAATGACTATAAAACTGATTATCTAGGAATGGGTAAAGTGGAAAATGATGACACGTACCGCTTAAAGGTGGTGATGCCCAGCGGAAGAACTTCTATTCAAGAATACGCCATTACAACTGGCTTATTGCTTAAAGAAGAGACTACTTCCGTTCAAGAAGATGCCAATATTCCAATGACCATTGAATATAAAAATTATATGAAATTTGGAACCTTGCTACTACCAACGGAAGTAACCAGAAATGTAGGAGGACAGGAAATTCCTTTGAAATACAAGGACATTAAATTAAACGAGGGGGTTACTGAAGCAGATTTTAAATAACTGTAATCATTGATTCAAAAAACCATCTTTCACAAGCTAGTTTTTTGGATCAATGCAATTTTTAATTGTTACCTTGGATGAATTAGTGATTAGTTGTAACCACATTATAATATAAATTTTGGAATAAATTTATTAGGGTCAATTTTCATTTTCAGGCATCCCGAACACCCTGGTACATTGACTAGAGTAACACCTTTAACAAAAAAATAGGTATTAAATTCATTCATTCCAACTTGAATCAATTTTATTTGCCTTTAAACTCTTACAACATGGAAGCTATAAAACCCAAAATATTATTGTGTGAAGACGACACCAATCTAGGAATGGTATTAAAAAATTACCTCGAACTAAATGATTACGACGTAGTACTTGAAAGAGATGGCCGCTTAGGACTTGCTGCTTTTCAAAGGGAAAAATTTGACATCTGTTTGCTCGATGTTATGATGCCTAACATGGATGGTTTTGCAGTGGCGGAGGAGATTCGAGATGTGAATCCCGATGTGCCCCTGTTTTTTCTCTCTGCCAAAACAATGAAGGATGACATTATACAAGGATATAAGCTAGGGGCAGATGACTATATTACGAAGCCTTTTGATAGCGATGTATTGCTATTGAAAATAAAAGCTATTTTAAAGCGCAATGAGGAAACACACCGAGAGGAAGTAAATGCAGAATTTGATATGGGCAAATACCATTTTAATCCTCGCTTAAGGGAGCTAACCATTGATGGAAGGATAAGTGTACTTTCTCCAAAGGAAAATGAATTATTAAAAATGTTATGTGAGCATAAAAATGATTTATTAACAAGGGAAGCGGCACTAAAGAAAATTTGGGGCAGTGATACTTATTTCAATGGAAGAAGTATGGATGTATACATTGCCAAATTGCGCAAGTACCTCAGAGAAGATGAAACAATCGAGATTGTAAACATACATGGCAACGGCTTTAGGCTGGTAGCGGCTTAATCAAATAATAAAGAAAAGTAAGGGCCCTGTAAAGCAGGGCTTTTTTTTTGCCCTTTACATGGCAAGTTTTTATACGCCACCTTCCCCCTATGAGTAGATGAGCATATTATTGTAACCAATGCTTTAACTGAAAAGGGTATTATCCGAACCCCTACTATACATTTTGCCTAAATGCGCATACGCTTTTGCGGTAGCCTCCCTTCCTCTGGCGGTTCGCTGCAAAAAGCCCTCCTGTATCAAAAAAGGCTCGTACACTTCTTCCAAAGTACCGGCTTCCTCCCCCACCGCTGTAGCAATAGTAGTAATCCCTACCGGTCCTCCCTTAAATTTATCAATGATGACATTCAGGATTCGGTTATCCATTTCATCCAGTCCGTGCTCATCCACATTGAGTGCCTGCAATGAATGCTGTGTGATACCAATATCAATGGCTCCATCATTTAATACCTGGGCAAAATCCCTTACCCTTCTCAATAACCCATTGGCAATGCGGGGTGTACCGCGACTACGCCGTGAAATTTCATCTGCTGCGGCCGTTGTAATAGAAGTGTTGAGAATCGAAGCAGAACGAAGAATAATTTTTTGCAGGGTAGCTGCATTATAGTACTCCAATCTTGACTTAATTCCAAATCTCGACAGTAAGGGTGCCGTTAATAATCCGCTCCTAGTGGTAGCCCCAATCAGGGTAAATGGATTCAAATTGATTTGTACACTTCTGGCATTGGGGCCACTATCAATCATGATGTCAATGCGGTAATCTTCCATCGCTGCATATAAATACTCTTCTACCACATTACTGAGGCGATGGATTTCATCAATAAATAATACATCATTGGCTTCCAGATTGGTGAGCAACCCGGCAAGGTCGCCCGGCTTTTCAATTACCGGCCCACTAGTCTCCTTTATTTTAACCCCTAACTCATTGGCTACGATTCTACTTAAAGTAGTTTTACCCAATCCTGGTGGACCATGAAATAAAATATGGTCGAGGGCTTCCCCCCTAATTTTAGCTGCTTTAATGAAGATCCTAAGGTTCTCAATGGTTTGGGGCTGCCCCGAAAAGTCGGCCATTTCACTGGGCCGGATATTGTTTTCAAATTCTTTCTCCACTGCACTCAGCGACTCTCCATCCGTATTTAAATTTGGATTTGACATGATGTAAAAATAACAAATTTACCATTGAGGGCATCAGCAATTTTATTAAAAAGGCCAATAGTTGAACTTCAACAGTGGTTCTACCCTGTTTTTCAGACTCTACTCCGTAAAAACACCTCTTAACCCCTCATTTCACCATTAATAAAAACGAACCGATATTCAGGCACCCAATTCGTAGATTTGTGAACAATATCTGAGCCTTCACAAAGTTTGCCAATAATTGAAAACTGCCGAATGGGAATCCGGTTGTAGGCGAGCCTGCCCAATAGTCAATAAATTTGTATACATGAAAAAGAAAATATCTACTTATTGGGTCTGTCAACTGGGTGGATGGGGCGCTAACATTGCCATCTCTTCTTTTTATTATTTTAACCTTTCAGTTCGGAAGATTGATCATTTTTTTCTGCTGATTAGCATAAGTGTACTGCTAGGTATTCTGTTCACACATATGATGCGCATGGTGATTAAAGAATATCGTTTTTTAGAAAAACCCATTCAAAAACAGATTCTTTATTTCATCCTAGTTACTAGTGTATTCGCGATTATATATGCTTGTGCAGACACTGGATTAGAAAAAACTTTCCAACTTCGGGATTATGAAGGTCCAAAAATTTCTTTACTCAATGAAATTACCCGAAATGCAATCAATAATTTTTTTCTTTTATTCATTTGGAATTTACTGTACTACATTTTCCATTATGTAGAAAGAACCCGTCGGCAGGAAGTTGATACGTTAAAACTACAATCACTCGTAAAAGAGCTGGAACTTAAAACCATTAAATCTCATATTAACCCTCACTTTATTTTCAATGCACTTAATAGCATACGGGCATTGGTAGACGAAAATCCTTCAAGAGCTAGAACTGCCATTACTGAATTAAGTAATATTTTACGCAGCAGCATGCAAACGGAGCAATTGGAAACCGTTCCCTTGGAAAGAGAATTAAATATTGTTAGAGATTACCTTGCCCTTGAAAAAATGCGATTTGAAGAGCGGCTTTCCATTGAACTGGATATTAATGAAGATACCTTACAGCAACCTGTTCCTCCAATGATGTTGCAAACACTCGTTGAGAATGCCATCAAACATGGTGTTAGTAAAAAAGTAAATGGGGGAAGCATTCGGGTGATTTCTGACTTTGTAAACAATCAACATGAATTGGTAGTACAAAATAGCGGTCAATTGGGGGAATATTCCAATGAAAATGGATTTGGATTAAGAAGTACCGAGGACAGGTTAAATCTGCTTTACCAAGGTAAGGCAAGCTTTGCAATCAAAAATATGGATAATGAAATGGTGGAGTCTAGAATAACCATGCCGGTTGCTCCGCTCCACTGATTTTACCCTGCGGTAGTACACAAAAATATTCATACAGTAAATTTTACCCATGCAAAAAGCAATCATTATAGACGATGAAAGATTGGCAAGAAATGAATTGAAAAAGCTACTGCTCGAATTTCCAGAGATTGAAGTAATTGACGAAGCTGCCAATGCTGCCGAAGGCATTGAAAAAATAGATGCCCTAAATCCAGATCTTATTTTTTTGGATATCCAAATGCCCGGAAAAACCGGATTTGATATGCTGCAGGAATTAGACAGGGCACCGCATGTAATTTTTACTACCGCCTATGATGAATACGCCTTAAAGGCATTTGAAGTGAATGCATTGGATTACCTGATGAAACCCATAGAGCCAAAAAGACTTGCCGATGCATTACAAAAACTACTTCAAGCTGAAGAAAAAGAGCTCGCTGCACAACAAGCATTTAGCAGGGGTATGCTTACAGAACAGGACCAGGTATTTGTAAAAGACGGTGAACGTTGCTGGTTTGTAAAACTTTCCGAAGTTCGTTTGTTTGAAAGCGTTGGCAACTATGCCAAAGTGTTTTTCGCCGGCAACAAGCCGCTAATATTAAAATCCCTAAATGCACTGGAAGAAAGGCTCGATGAAAAAACATTTTTTAGGGCCAACAGAAAGCACATTGTTAATTTGCGGATGATTGAAAAAATTGAACCCTACTTTAACGGAGGTTTACTACTTGATTTGCAAGGTGGTGAAAAGATAGAAGTCAGCCGAAGGCAGGCCGTTAAATTTAAGGAAATGATGAGTTTGTAAATACCCAGCGATAGGCTATACCTTAATGGGCACGCTATGCACTGCGGCGGCCATTTCCTTAATCAAGGAGCTGTCTTTTTCAATAGCATTTCCTACTACTACTACGTCGGCACCCGCTTTACAATTGAGGTAAGCCTTCTCTGGTTCCACAATCCCCCCCCCTACAAGTAAGGGTACAGAGATCGATTGAGACACTTTTTCTATCATGCTTTCGGTAATAGCGATTTTGGCCCCACTACCTGCATCCATATAAATCAATTTCATTCCCAACATTTCGCCAGCCATTGCGGTACACACCGCGATTTCATTCTTATCTGCCGGCAAGGGACTGGCATTGGAAATATAAGAAACGGTAGTAGGCGCTCCGCCATCCACCACCATATAGCCCGTAGACATGATCTCTAATCCGCTTTTTTTTACGAGTGGCGCAGATACCACATGCTGTCCTATCAATAGTTCTGCATTGCGTCCGCTAATCAATGACAAATACAATAGAGCATCTGCATATTTACTCACCTGAGAAGGACTTCCAGGAAACAGAATGGTAGGAATAGTACAACTTCGTCTAATTAATTGAAGGCATTCATCCAAGTAATTTGAGATAACCAAGCTTCCACCCACCAAAAAATAATCAACTTTAGCAGACACAGCTAATTCAATCAACTGCTCCATATTTTGATCATTCACCTTATCAGGGTCAATCAATACTGCAAAAGATTTTTTGCCTGCCTTCTTGCGCTCCGATAATGAATGATAGATACCTTTTGGCATTAATAATGAATTGGTTATATACAAAAATCCTGTTTTTTTTTGGCTTATAAAAATAAAGATACCAAATGAAAGGCTTTAGTTACCACCCTTTCTGAAAATAAAGTAAATTTGGGTATGGATATTGCGGCAGAAATAAAATTTAATACGGCCCGAAGTGGGGGGAAAGGGGGGCAAAATGTAAATAAAGTGGAGACCATGGTGGAGGGATATTGGAACATAGCAGCTTCTCACTTGTTTACTGATGCCCAAAAAGCCCTGATAAATGAAAAATTAGCCAATAAAATCACCCAACAGGGAATTTTATTAGTGAAAAATCAAACCGAAAGATCCCAACTCGCCAATAAACTATTGGTAATTCAAAAAATGAACCAACTGGTAAAAAAGGCCCTTTTAGTACCTAAAAAAAGAAGACCCACCAAACCAGGGAAAGCTGCCAAAGAAAAAAGAATAGGGAGCAAAAAAAAATTAGGGGAAATAAAACAAACCCGAATGAAAATTAAATTCTAGTCAAAAAAACAAATTCTACTGATAACGATTCCATCAATTGCAGTTTACTTGAAAAAAATAGCCTTGGCATGAAAATATTTTACAGCATTCTTTTTGTTTTTTTTAGCTGCATAGTAGTAAGCAGCTGCAAAAAAACAAGTACCCCCAAAACAGGCAGCATTAAAATAAATTTTCGCAATGTGGTTGGTGCCAGACCAATATTACTGGATGGAACCTATTTCACCAATTCATTTGGCGAAACCTACGCGATTACCCAGTTTAAATATTATATCAGCAATATTCGATTAATTACTAATGCTAGCTCAGCAAGTGAAATAGAAAGTTATCATCTAAT
>CANJDY010000152.1 GCA_947472635.1 Chitinophagaceae bacterium | reverse complement strand
GGGTCTGAGTTATTGGGAATAAAGCCTTTTTTTGTAATCTCTTTTGAAATCGCAATGGCGTTAGCATAGGCAAGCTCCTTATTATCCAACGATAACATATAAGCTGCGAAATAATTGTCCCAGCCAAACAACACCCAACCAAGAGTAGCCCAATTGCGACTTACCGGACTAATGATTCTGTTATTCATAGAATCATACACTGTATTCCATGCCAACACAGCGTGTATGGCATTGTAAGTTTCTACTGCATCTTTATATTTAGTGCCTTCCGATAAATTTTTTGTTTTTAACGCAAGGATAATACCCTCAATTTCTCTAGTTGATTTTAATGCGTCAGAAGAAATTGCTATCACTTCACTTAAGGAAGCTTTCAGGGTTTGGGAAGTTGCACTATATTTTCCGCTCACAATCGAAAGCTCAATCTTAGCGGAGGGTGTATTCGCCAATATCCTACCCTTTTCAACCGAAATTTTTCCCTGCCTTCCCCACAACATTTCAGGTGTTATCAGCAATGAATCACCCGGCGAATACTTAATAGGTGTGATTAGTAAATATAGCCGGTTGTTTTTTGCTGCACTTTGTACGCGAACGCTGATTCCCTGCCATTCCACCACCAATTCTGTATAGGATCCATCATAAGAACGAAGTCCGGGAATAACATGTTCCTTTGAACCATACCCTTCCCTCCCAACCACAGCAGTTTTGAGGGTATCGCCGGATTGGTGATTGATCAATTGCAGATTGACAGCAAAACTTTCAGGAAGCAATGCATGGCACAATACACTTTTAGAATGCCAGGTATTCCATCCTTTGCAAAGCCGGTTGTTCATTTCCGCAAATTCTGCTGTTTTGTATTTTTTCCGAACCGGTCCTTCCTGGGCATCTAAAGATTGATGCAACAAAGAAAAAGAGAGTAAGAGCGCAATCAGAATTTTCATTTTCATTTCATCGTTTTATTTTATAGTTATAGGAGATAATAAAAAATATTATCGAAAATGTAAAATGCAGCAACTTAACATTTCACATTCCCTAACATGATTTGATTTCCTTGTTTTTACAGCAAGCAATTGTTCATTCCTACTTTTTCATGAAAAATATTTTTGCTTTCCCGGACAAACCAGACTTTAATAAAGGATTATCGGCTTTCACCTTATATTTAATATTAGTCTTTGTAAACTGTTTTTTATCCGGGTTTCGCACATCTCCCACTAAACGGTTATTCCATGCATTGATTACCTGTACGCTTATATGATTGGATCCTTCTTTTAGATATTTAGTGATATCAGCTTTATAAGGAAGCGTCCAGATGATACCACAGTCTTTCCCATTAACGAAAACTCGGGCCATTTCCTGGACATCATCAAACAAGACAAATGCTTTGGTGCCATTTTTGATATCATTCCCGTTTACCGTAAAATCTTTTTCATAGTTTGCTGAACCAGAATAATATTTTATTCCGTCAGCATTGATTTCATTCCAGCTAACCAGGCTATCGAGATGGTAGGAAGCAGGCCCTCCCATTTCAGAATTGAACTTTATGTTCCAGTTGTAACTGATATCGATTGATTTTTTTCCTTCCTCTTTCGGGGATTGATTAAAACCAAATTGCAGATCGTATCCTAGATTATTACCACTTCCATTCGCTTCGCCAGATTTCTTTTTAAACACTACAAATCTAGACCCTATAGGATCCAGCATGAAATCAATACTGATTCCCTTATCTATTTTTGAATACTTTATTTTATGTTGAATCTGACCGGTTTCGGCATCCCACAATTCAGGAACCATATCATGGCCTACTCTGAATACACAGGTTATTTTTTGCTTTTCGGGTTTACTATTGGATACAAAATAAATCTCTTCTGTTTTAGTTTGACGATGCAGGTAATCGATATGCCCATCTGCATTATCAACTCCAATGACGTCCATATCGGGAAGAATACGAAGTTCATCCAATACCTGCTTTGCAGTCTTTCCCCAATAAATCATTCCTTTGCCGTAATGATGGGAGAATATTTTTTTACCGTCACAATCTCCCCATATTTTGTTTGCAATAGAACTCACCTCTTTGTCACAGTCGGGATAATTTTTTAAACTGGTTGCTGTTTGTGGTTTACGACCTATAATGATGGCCCCTTGATAAATCAGTGTGTCTAGTTTTTTTAATACTTCGAGCGATATTTTGTCCTTATCAGGGATCTGCATCACCCTATAACTTTGGCCAGAGGGTAAAACCAGTCGATTTTTTTCAACTTTTAGCCTTTTCGTAATGATATCCGCATTCATATAATCGTAATCATAACCAGGCAATTTTCCGGGATTGATGGTCTTGAGTTGTCCGCAGTGAAGGCAATGGTCGTTGTCATACAATGGAGTAATATTCGGATCAAGCCTGTCTGGAGGAACTAGATTGGGCGCCTGGTCACCGTAATAGAGACAAACATCTCCCACAAAATTTCCCTGACGTAATAAGAAGGAACTTCTGCTGATATAATCCATAAAAGGCCTCACCATTTCCCACCAGGTAGTATTCACATTAAAATGTTCTCCAGCATGATAGGCGAATCCGGGTTTAGCAGCGATTGCAGGATTATGGGCAAACGTATGAAAAACCACCTGGTTCAGACCTTCACAAAAGGCTACGTCCATCAACTGCTTAAAATCTGTTGGGCCATGTTGCCAGTTTTGCCAACCCGTAAGTGATTCGGCAGCTACTACTTTTTTACCATAAATATGTGCAGCACTGGCAGCTTCTTTGGTAACCCAGTGTTGTTTCCTGTTCCAGAATTCCCCCATGGGCACATCGGAATTACCCAGCGCCTTTAATGGATCCACCCTGGCATAACCACCATGGCCGGCTTCTATAAACAATTTGATTCCGTTTTTATTAACTATATCAACAGACTGAGCGTAATGGTTTTCAATTATCAGGTCACTTACCAATCGGCTGTAATCTTCCACGAACCGCTCTGCTACAAGGTTATCCTTGCCTTTGTATCCGTGTAGCAAAGGAAGAAAAGGAATGGGATCATATCCATAGCGGGTTGTAAATTCCTTTACAAAACCCGGTGTCCAATCTTTTGCATACCAGACTTCATAGCTATCCAATTCAAAATATTTAAACTGATTATTCGGGCTACCCTTTGCCAGTTTTGTAAGGATACTATCAAAATATATCCTGGTAGCTTTTTTGCTCAAATGGTCAATCATTGGTCCACTGGAATTTGGACTTGGCACCTCCAGAGGTTGTCCGGTATTACACATAAAAAAGGAGACAATATCCCATTTTCCATCAGGCACTTTCCAGTCAATATATTTATCATCCGAAGTATACTGATCCAACACAATTGGTTGATGCAAGGTGTAATCAATTTCATTTGTGCTGGAATGCGGAATGGCGATGGTGGTTATCAATGAAAATATTTGAGCATTATTTTTTCCTTTACTATTTTCAGGTTTTCCAATGACTATCTTTTGGTTGGATGGCCCTGACACCACTTGTTTTGCAGTTAACAATTCTTTACTTGCATCAGCATCCCCCATCCAGGATCCACCTGCATTCCAACTGCTCGAAGCAAACAGTCCTAGATTGAGGTTAAGCCGCTTGGCTGTTTTCAAAGCGAGTGACATATAGCCCACTGATTGATCACCTAAAAATGCAGGGCCGGCAGGGATCATTTTGCCGGGATCGGAAAGTGCCCCTATGTCCCATATAAAAGCTCCTTGCATCCCTTTATTTTTCATTTCTTCCAGCTCATATACCATTTTGACAGTATCAACATAACCGTTCAACCAGTCCCAAAATGCTAGAGGCCGGCTATCGACCGGAGGATTCATAAAACTGTCCTCCAGTTTTTCGAAGGAAGGCGTTTTTGAATTAGCCTGAAATAATAACACAACTATTATAGTAATGATGGTGATTACCTTAGACAAATGAATTAATTTTTTATTGATAGTCATAATGCTAAATTGGGTTGTACTTATTTATAGTATCCTATTTAATCAAATTCTCCGCACGTTAATTTGTCTTCTCTTGCCATGGCAACCAGACCTTCATTTTTCCGATCTCCCTATTGCACCAAGCATAATAAGGAATAGCTGTAATTTCAATTTTCTCCATTGTTGAGGGTAAGGAAGCTGTCCCATTAATGGTAACCACTCCATCTAGCAAATCTTTCCTGTAGTTCGCCTTTAAACCCGAAGGGAGCAGATACAAATCATTCGCACCCTCAAAACAACGTTTATTATCCGTTTCTTCAATACAATAAACTAAAGGACCGCGCATCATAACTACCTTGCCATGGGTATCCACAATATTGGAATTACCAGCTACCAGCCGGATATTCATCGGCAACGCTAGTTCAACCTTATCTCCTTTTTTCCACTTTCTTTGGATGACTGCATACCCCTTTTCTAGACTAAAATTGAGGACCCTAACTCCATTAATTTTCAGCATCACTTCATTTGCCGGAATTGATTTACCGTCAACAAAATGGTAAAGGCCACCTGGTAGCAATTCTCCCTGTGCCCATCCCGGTATTCTGAAATGTAAGGTGAGATCAACCGGAAATTCTGGTTCAACCTTCAGGCTTATCAACCCTTCCCATGGATAATTCGTTTCCATGGCTAAAGAAATTTTCTGATCTGCAATATCAATTGTTGCTTTATTTCCAATAAACTGATTAATATAAATCCCCTTATCTGTTTTGCCATAAATGGTTGACCCTATTTCAGGTAAAAAACGAACAATATTAGAGGGACAACATGGGGGATCCTCCCATTGACTCCGCATGGCTTTGCCTTGCGATTCCAAGGGATTGGTATAAAAGAATTTGTCTCCACTTATCGAAACACCTGCTATAGCCGCATTATACATGGTAAGTTCTTCTAGGTCAGCATACTTTGCATCACCATGCAACAGGGCCATCCTTTTGTTCCAGAATGTAAGACCGATACTGGAACAGGTTTCGCAATACGCCTTGTCATTGGGAAGTAAATAGGCTGAACCAAATCCCTCATCATGAAACTGCTTGGTACCAATACCTCCAGTGATATACAATTTTTTACCCACTACATCATTCCATAAGGAATCCAAGGCAGGCAGGTATTTTGTTTCTTTAATTTCATGAGAAATATCTGCCATTGCCGAATAGAGATAGGTAGCCCTTACGGCATGACCAACAGCATAGAACTGCTGGGTAACAGGAAGGTGGTCCTGCATATAAGAGGGAGTACGCCAACGGTTGGGTGTATTTGCACTAGGATCCTTATCAGGTGGAGCAACTTTTTCTGCTGTCATCCGCTTTGGATCCCCACGTTCGTCAACAAAGAAAGTAGATAAATCGAGGTATTTTTTTTCACCCGTTGCTTTATATAATTTAAAAAGGGCAAGTTCAATTTCTTCATGTCCGGGTACATCGAGCCGCTTATTCGGTCCAAATACCGAATCGATATAGTTAGCACAACGTATCGCCGCATCTAGGAATTTTCTTTTACCAGTTACCTGGTAATAGGCAACAGCTGCTTCAATCATATGACCAGCACAATACAATTCATGTTTCTTGGGTAGCTCGGTCCACTTCTTCGAAATATCAATTACCGTCCAGTAGGTAAAAAGATACCCGTCAGGTTGCTGGGCTGCCACAATCCGATCAATCAAAGAATCGATCATAGCTTCCAGTTCCTTATCAGGTGTATTGCTTAGTGCATAAGCGGCTCCCTGAATAGTTTTATAAACATCTGAATCACCGGCAACATTGCCTTTGTGTTTACCTTTCTTTTTTCCAGAAGCAATATCAAAATTATCCATTGAAGAGGCACATTCCTTCAAAGCTGACCGGATACCGATTAATCGATTTTTATCAATTTTTGGCTTCCAGAATTTATCGGTAATGATTACCTGCTGATAAGAAACGGCTTCAATTTTTTTGACGGGTAGTTTACTTTGCCCGTTATCCAGATAGTCTCCTGCTTTTGATTTTACCTGGTCAGAAAAACTAAGCAGAAGCAATCCCGACATCAAAATAATTTTTTCTTTTAGCATGACTACTGGTTTAAATTGAATGATTTCATTAACGGTATATTCACTTAAAAATGCAATTGCTAGTTTTGTCTTTTTACAATAAGTAAAATCCTATTGTGGTTGAACAAGTTGATAGGCTGCATCATAAAATCCTAAATGACGGATACGCCAATTTTGTGGTTCATGAAAGATAGAATGCGGAAGGTCTACCTCCCATGTTCCCAGCTTTTTGAGCATAGATTTCGTCCGGTCAGGGTGCTGAAGCGACACATCAGATTGTTCGGAAATATCCTCCGAAAGATGATAAAGCATCGGTAACCTGTCAGGTAATCGAATTAATTTCCAATTTCCCTCTCTAATGGCTGCGCTAACAGTATACCGCCATTCCATCGTTTGATGAGGAAGCTTACCCGTTTGACTTGTGAGGAAGGGAAGAATAGTAACCCCTGTATACTGATCGCTTTTTGATACAATACCACCGGCAGCTTCGATGAAGGTGGGCGTAATATCTAAGGTAGAAACAGGGTCAATGAATTTTTGTCCACCAGCCAGCCTGGCTGGCCATTTTAAAAAGAAAGGCACCCGTATACCACCCTCCAATAAAGTGGTTTTTTGTCCCCGGAGCGGTGCATTAATTGACCCATTAGCAATTGAATTAGCTGGGCCCCCATTGTCACTTATGAAAACCACTAAAGTATTGCGCTCCAGTCCTTGTGCCTGAAGTGCAGTTAGTATTTTTCCAACATTTTGATCTAACCGGTAGACCATCGCACAATAAGTTTGTCTTAATTTGTCTTTAATATGACTAAATAATTTCAGGTCTTCCTCCAGCGCCTGCATAGGTGCATGAGGTGCGTTAAATGCAGCATATAAAAAAAAAGGTTTTTTCTT
>CANJDY010000151.1 GCA_947472635.1 Chitinophagaceae bacterium | reverse complement strand
TCATTGAAAAAAAACTGCATCCCATCTGAAGAAGAGTTACTCACAGCAACCCAATCATTAAATGAGTACATCATGACATCTTTAAGAACTATGGAAGGAATCGACCTCGAAAAAATGAGTATCCTTTTTGGAAACAATGCTGTTAACCAGCTACTTCACTCCAGCGAAAAATATATCCAATCCAAAAAACTCATTCAGATAAATTCCAGTTTGATCTTAACAAAAGAGGGGAAACTTTTTGCAGATGGCATTGCAGCGGATCTGTTTTTCTAATCAGTCGAAGCTACACAAGTACTGCTTCAATTTTTTTAAACCCTTCGAGAGGTGAAAGATTTTCCCACAATATCCGATAAATCGTTTCCGCGATAGGCATATTCGCATGAATGACTTGGTTAATCTGGTATACACTTCTACTTGCAGGATACCCTTCAGCAACCATACTCATTTCTACCTGAGCAGATTTTACTGCATACCCCTTGCCAACCATATTGCCAAAAGTTCGGTTTCGACTATACAATGAATAACAGGTAACTAATAAATCGCCTAGGTAAACGGACGCGGCATAGTTATTTGATCGATGAACAGATGCAAGCGGCAATGCGTCCACATGACCAACTTCCATATTTTTAATGCCGGCTTTTTTTAAAAACCCCGCCATCTCATCCGCGCTATTAGCGATAAGTACACTTAAAAAATTATCTCCATAATCTAACCCATGAGCCATCCCTGCTCCAACTGCATAAATGTTTTTTAAGACCGCAGCAAACTGAACCCCATAGATATCCTCATTTTCAATGGCAGTAAGATATCTTGTTGTAAAATAACCCGCCATCTTATGGTTCATCTTCACGTCAACACCAGAAAAAGTCAGGTAGGATAATTTTTCTGCTGCTACTTCCTCTGCATGACAAGGACCCAACACAGTAAAATAATTTTCAAGCGGGAAGTCAAATGATTTTTTCAGAAATTCGTTCAGCAATAAATTTTGCTCAGGCAAAATGCCTTTAATTGCACTAATGATTTTTTTTCCTACAAATATATTTTTGTCTAATGAGGATAAAATGGAGGCTGTATAAGCTGAGGGTATTGCCACCACAATGCAATCTGACTGGCGAATTACCTCGCTAGGATCTGTAGTGAGCTTTAACAAATCAGTATTAAAATAGGCAGAACTTAAATAATGTGGATTGTGCTTTCTTTCCATAATTTGTTGGATCGATTGCTCACTTCTATTCCACCAATGAATGGTGTGTCCATTATCAGTCAAAATTTTTGCCAGGGCTGTTCCCCAGCTTCCACTTCCTAAAATACCAAAAGTCATACGTTCTTTCAATGTTGGATTTATATGAGTTGAGTTAGTATTATTTTTTTTGTATGGAAATTTGTTAAAAACTATATTTCTCATTACAAACATGACTTTTTATGGTCACTATGTTACCATTGGAATCTATTTTATTTTCAATTTTATTGTTACATTCTACATGGTCATTACTTAATTGGATAAATCGAACTATTCCTATAGTTGAAATTAAAAGAATTGAACTTAAAAGTATTATTTTTTTCATTTATTTGGACTGAGTATAATTCTCAATAATATACCAACCAAATGTTGGGTTTATATGAGATGAGTTAATTTACTTTGAATTAAAATCCTTCACCGCTAGCCTAACAGGTATTAATAAACAATTCGTTCGCTAAAAAAATACGTAAGGCCTTGCCAACAACGGTCAACTATAATCCCAATTTGTCAACAGCAAGTTGTGCAGCCACCTGGCTTGCATCCTTTTTATTGTACCCCTTTCCTTCCGCCACTAGTTCCCCATCTACAGTAGCTCCAATAGTAAACAGGCGCCTGCCATTTTCAAATTTCTCATTCAGGGTTTCAAACTCTAACAGTTTGCCATTTTTGTTTGCCCACCCGTACAATTTATTCTTAATATTAATTTCGATACCCTCCAAATCATCCATGAACAGGTGAGTGGAAATAATGTTTTTTTCTACCCATAGCTGGGTTTTATCATAGCCTTTATCTAAGTATACGGCTCCTATTAATGCCTCGAGAGTATTTCCGAAAATTTGAGATATTTTTAAGGAGCTATCGTGTTTATTGTAAATGGTTAACTTTTTCAGTCCCATTTTAACTCCAATATCATTGAGTTGTTGGCGATTCACCATTTTACTTCTCATTTCTGTCAAAAACCCTTCGCCCCTATAAGGATATTTTCTAAAAAGATAGTGGGCTACGATGGAGCTAAGCACCGCATCCCCCAAAAACTCAAGGCGCTCATTATTTTCATCGGCCCCTTCTCTCACAGATCGATGACTCAATGCAGTTCTGTACAAATTGAGCTCGCCTGGTGTAAACCCTAGTACGTTACTGAGTTGCTTTTTAAACTCTTTCTTTATTTTATCTCCGTAAAAGAGGTCTTTGAGGAATTGCAAAATTTTATAAAATATTTAATCGAAATTACTGATTATGAATGCAATGAAAAAATATAAAAACGCAAGGATAATCTAAGTAACTGAGTATGGGGCAATTGCCCATATAAAATATAGAAGTCCTTGATTAGCCTATTCTATCAATGGGCGAGGAGAAAATTCCGATTGTTTATTTTGGAAAAATTGCTAAAGAAAACAACCGCTGTTAAGGTTGGTATTTTTTTACAATTACCGAAGCATTGTGCCCTCCAAAACCAAATGTGTTACTCAATGCTGCATTCACCGTTCTGTGTTGTGCTGTATTGAAAGTAAAATTTAATTGAGGGTCTAAGCCGGGGTCATCGGTAAAGTGATTAATGGTAGGGGGGATAATGTTTTTGGTGACTGCCAAAATACATGCTAATGCCTCAATAGCACCAGCTGCTCCAAGGGTATGACCAGTCATACTTTTCGTAGAACTGATATTCAAACTATAGGCATGTTTTCCAAAAACATTTAAAATAGCTTTTGACTCAGCAATATCGCCCAAAGGAGTAGAAGTACCATGTACATTGATGTAATCAATATCTTCCGGTTTCATTCGAGCATCTTTTAAGGCAGTATGCATTACATTCTGAGCACCGAGACCTTCAGGGTGAGGGGCGGTAATATGATGTGCATCCGCAGAGGCACCGCCACCTGCAATTTCACAATATATTTTAGCTCCACGCGCAAGTGCATGGTCCAAGCTTTCCAAAATAAGGGCGCCAGCCCCTTCGCCTATTACAAACCCATCGCGGTCTTTATCGAAAGGCCGACTAGCGGTTGCAGGATCATCATTTCTTTCACTTAAGGCCTTCATCGCATTAAAACCTCCCACTCCCGCCGCACTAATCACTGCTTCGCTACCACCTGTGAGAATTACATCTGCCCTGCCTAGTCGAATATTATCAAACGCGTCGATAATAGCATTCGTAGAAGAAGCACATGCACTAACAACTGCATAGTTGGGACCCCTAAATCCATGACGAATAGATATTTGCCCTGCGGCAATATCAAGAATCATTTTAGGAATAAAGAAAGGATTAAAACGTGGAGTACCGTCACCGGAAGCAAAGTTGAGTACTTCTTCCTGAAAAGTAATTAAACCTCCAATGCCACTGGCAAATATTACACCTACCCGGTCTACATCTACATTATCTTTATTAATGCCTGCATCTTTTACTGCTTCGTCGCTGGCTATTAGTGCAAACTGGGTAAATCTGTCAATTTTACGGGCTTCTTTTCGGTCTAAGTAATGGGTGGCATCAAAATCTTTAACCTCGCAGGCAAACCTGGTCTTAAATTTAGTAGCATCGAATTGTTTGGTATAATCACACCCATTGACCCCATCAGACAAAGCCTGCCAATATTCAGCAACGGTTTTTCCCAATGGAGTAAGGGCTCCCAATCCGGTAACAACTACTCTCTTTAAATCCATAAAATTTGCCTGCGATGATTAAAACAGAGATGACTACTTAGCGTGTTCTTCAAGGTAAGTAACAGCCTGACCAACAGTGGTAATGGTTTCAGCTTGCTCATCAGGAATAGAAATGTTGAATTCCTTTTCAAATTCCATGATAAGTTCTACGGTGTCCAAGCTATCGGCACCTAAATCATTAGTAAAAGAAGCTTCCGGAGTAACCTCGGCTTCATCTACACCTAATTTGTCAACAATTATTTTCTTTACTCTTGTTGCAATGTCTGACATAATTATAATATTTAGTTAATCAGGTGCAAAAATATACTTTTTGAGATAAATACAAAGAAATATAAGTTTTTATGAAATTTATTCTCTCATCCTACTGCAAATAAGGTGCGAAAAACAGCGATTTGCAGACTATAATTTTAAAAAAAATAAAATTCCAAGTTCAAATTTATTTTTTTACACCTCATTTTTTTCAAAAGTTTTCCCTGAAACTGTATACATATTATAATATGCATATATACTTATACGTTATGGGGGGCAGGAAATTTGAACCGCGGTTATAAAAATATAAGGTGTATAAAAGGTGAAAAATGGACGACATTTTTAGCTGATGCGCTACTTACTGCATTAATTTAAACGAAAGTTTTCGCTATATTGTGGTATGGGGTTAAAACAAATAGATTATGGAAGCAAGGAATACCAGCAAATGGTTACGCTCCGTTTTGAAATAATGCGAAAGCCACTTGGGTTAACGTTTTCACCCGAAGAATTGGCAAAGGAAAAAAATGATATTTTGATTGGTGCATTTGACGAGGAAGAAATGACAGGATGCTGTATTTTAACCGATATCAGTAGTGGAAGTGTGAAACTCCGCCAAATGGCAGTACTTAAAAATATGCAGGGAAAGGGAATCGGGGAAACGATTATACAATTTGCAGAAAACATTGCCCGGGACAAAGGCTACCAAACCTTAACGATGCATGCCCGCGATAGCGCCATTGGATTTTATGAAAAATATGGCTACAAAGTAGTTGGGGAAGAATTTATGGAAATCAATATCCCTCATCATATGATGAAAAAAAAATTACGATAAGCCTATATGAAGCCCCGTTTTACAATACCCAGTCAAAAAACATTTATTTCCCAATTTTAGTTGCCAATAATTTTCTTGCCAAGGGTACTTCCTCCTCCAAAAAAGCCTCTTTGGGAACTATAAAAAAAGATCTTGCATCAAAATACAAGTGAAAAAAATGCGGGCTTTCCATGGTAGCCGTAAATTCTCTCCACAACCAGCTCCGGCTACCCTTTTCATTTTCAATAGTAAATTCGTCCTTACCAAAAGTTGCCTTCAACCGCTGCTGAAAGGTAATCGACTTTTTAAAGATAATTATAGGCAATAGGAACCAAAATGCCAGCATCATTGTAAACCATAAAACAGAACTCACTAAAAAAGCCATGGGCGAAACCTTCGTAAAAAAGAACAATCCTGCAGCAACGATGGCAAATACATTTACTAAAATGATCATTACCTTAATTTCCCGGCGGCTAATAAAATGATAACGCAGCGCTTGGATTACTTTTCCTTTATTGTAAATGAAAAATTGGGAAGTCATGCCGCAAATATACTCAATAGCAGAAAATGAAAGGGTGTTTTTCGGCACTTCTATTAATTAGAGTGTTCGGATTGGAGGTAGCTAACCAGAGTTAGGAACTTAAAAAAAGTTGTAACCGACTGATTATAAGACCTGTTTTTTGAGAGGAGCGTCCACTAAAATGTTTACTGTCGAAGTAATTCAATTCCTAGGAATAAAAATTTATTGAATTAAAAATTTAAATAGCTTAAATAATTTAATTTCGCAGTATCAAATTAACCCATCCTTACTTGTCAGCAATTATCTACTACTTAGCGCTCCCATTTATTTATCTATTATCCTTATTGCCTTTCCGGTTACTCTATTTATTATCAGATTTTCTTTATCTGGTATTATTTCATGTAATTGGCTATCGTAAAAAGGTAATTCTGGATAATTTAACCAATGCTTTTCCAGATAAAACGGCCGCTGAGATAGAGGTCATTCACAAGGCATTTTTTCGATATTTCTGTGACCTATTGCTAGAAACTTTTAAAACACTGACGATAAGCAAAAAAAAAATGTTGCAACACTGCAGTTTTGACCCTTCGGCTGCAGTTCTTTTTAACCAGCTAGCTAAACAAAATAAAAGTGTAATCATAGTAATGGGGCACATGGGTAATTGGGAATGGGGTGGCAATACATTCAGTCTAAGCTGTAAACACCAGTTATATGTGATTTATCATCCCTTGGAAAATAAATATTTTAACTCATTAATCTGCCGTATGAGGGAAAGGTTTGGAACCAAACTCATACCTATGAAGGAAACTTTCAGAGAAATGGCAAAAAATAGACCATCCTTAACAGCTACTGCCTTCATCGCAGACCAATCTCCCAATCCTGCCAAAGCGCATTGGATGAATTTTTTGAACCAAGATACTGCAGTATTTACCGGTACGGAGAAAATAGCCCAAAAATTGAATTACCCCATTGTTTTTGTATCTGTTAAAAGATTATCAAGAGGCTATTACACACTACTGGCCGAGTGCTTACAAACACCTCCTTATTCAAATAAGGAAGGAGAAATTACAGAAATCCATACAAAAAAGCTAGAAACGGATATCATTGAACAACCCGAAACATGGCTTTGGACGCACAAAAGATGGAAACACCAGCGTATGTAAACGCTAAATAAAGTAACTTGCATACTTAAAAATCTAATAATGCTTCTAGGGAAAGACCTGATATTAGCCACTAAGCCTTTTGCAAAAGAAATAAGAGCCAGAAGTTGGTTTCACACGATTTCTACATTAACCCTATTAATTTTATCACTAGTAGGTACACTGTTGATTCCTATACTAGCTTTGAAATTAGCATGCAGTATTTTTGCAGGCTTACTATTAATCAGGGTTTTTATCATTTACCATGATCACCAGCACCATTCCATTTTAAGTAATTCC
>CANJDY010000150.1 GCA_947472635.1 Chitinophagaceae bacterium | reverse complement strand
CTGGTGAAATTGCTGCCCACCCCTATAACAATGTCATCTTTTTTAATTCCTGCTTTTGCTGCAGGAGAACCTGGTATTACATCTTCCACCACTACAATGCCCTCTATACTAAAGATATTTAATCCGGTATATGCATAATCAAAGGGATCTCTGAAATGACTATTGGGCAGAAGATGAATCTCCTTTTTGGGATAATTGATAGTGAGATTAAAACGACGCAACAAGTCGTTTCCCAATAACCCACCAACGAAGGGATAAGAGGTTACCTTATACGCATCTTCATATAAATAGGTAGGTACATTCCTGAATGAATACTTGCCAATTTTCACCCGCTTTACAATGGTCAACCGCATCTGCAACTTACCGCCAATACCCTCTGCTATGCTAGTAAGGGGTTTTCGTTTACTTAACAATATACTACTGTCTTTTGCATAATCTTCGCTCAGTAAAAAACAAAGTCCGGCACCGGTATCAAAATAAAAGTTGAAATTTTGAGTCACCCTATCCTGAAAAGTAACTCGAACGATGGGTAATGTGGTAAAAGCTGGTCGAAGCAGCGAACCGCGCTTTGGATAGGCAAGATTGCCAGGTTCAAATACCTCTATGAAAGAACTATCAAAATTCAATCGAACAATATACCTACTAAAAAAGCTATAGCCAATAATACCATCTATTTTTTCACCATATACACTGCTCAGCATTTCATAATCATTGATATGAAAATTTAGGCCTTCCATCGATAGCCCAGGAAAATGGAGTTGCTGGTTAAATAAAAAGCTCACTTTTCGCTCCCCTCCCATACCCCGGATAGTGGTATCAGAAGGGATGGGTTGCAGCTGAAAATAGTTGCAGGTAGCCGAATCCAGTGATATTCCACCACTACCGGTATCCAAAATGAAATTGAGCGAATCAGGAATTGTTCCGAGCGTAGCCCTTACCACCATTACACCACCGGTATACATTGTGAAAGCAAAGCGGGTAATCAATTTTGCGGCAGGAAAGCGGATGGTTGTATCCTGAGCCTTACCAATCACCAGCAGAAATGTAAAAGAAAATATGTAAAATAAATTCTTCATAAAGCAATAATTAAATATACAACCTAATGGATGTACTTTTGTTATTAATTTACAACTATTGTTATGGAAATAAATGAATTATTTAAAAAAGCGCTCAACTTCGAAAACCTGTCGGTAGAAGAAGGTGTATATCTTTTCGAAAATGCTCCCTTGACAGAACTAATGTATGTGGCAGATGAGTTAAGGAAAATTCAAGTACCCCATGGCAAGGTAACCTGGATCATAGACAGGAACATGAATACCACCAATGTGTGTATCGCCAATTGCAAGTTTTGCAACTTTTACCGCATTCCAGGACATGCAGAAGCTTATATCACTGATATAGAAACTTACAAGAAGAAAATTGAGGAAACTTTTCGCTTTGGTGGCGAGCAGTTGCTTTTACAAGGGGGTCACCATCCCGATCTTGGATTGAGCTATTACACCCGTCTTTTTAAAGAATTAAAAAGCTTGTACCCCAATTTGAAATTGCATACCCTAGGGCCGCCAGAAGTGGCGCATATTACCAAATTAGAAAAAAGTACCCACCGCGAAGTATTGATGGCGTTGAAAGAAGCAGGGCTAGACAGCTTACCCGGACCAGGTGCCGAAATTTTAACTGACAGGGTTAGACGCTTAATCAGTAAGGGAAAATGTGGCAGTCAGGAATGGCTGGATGTAATGCACGAAGCACATAAGCTGGATATTACCACTAGTGCCACTATGATGTTTGGGCATGTGGAAACCATCACTGAAAGATTTGAGCACTTGGTAAAATTAAGGGAAGTGCAAAGCCGAAAACCGGAACATGCAAAAGGCTTTTTGGCCTTTATCCCTTGGACATTTCAGGATGTTGATACTTTATTATCGAAGATCAGGGGAATCCATAATCTTACTACTGCCGAAGAATATATCCGAATGATTGCCATGAGCCGTATTATGTTGCCCAATGTAAAAAACATTCAAGCTAGTTGGTTGACGGTAGGCAAGAAAACTGCTCAACTCTGCCTCAATGCCGGAGCGAATGATTTTGGTAGCATTATGATTGAAGAAAATGTAGTGAGCGCTGCAGGCGCTCCCCATCGGTTTACCAGCAAAAGCATACAAGATGCGATTCGGGAAGCAGGCTTTGAACCACAACTTCGCAACCAACAATATGAATTCAGGGCCATGCCAAAAGTGATGGAAGAACAGGTGATTGATTACTAAACAATGTGCGCTTTTTTGATGTCTAATGTCTGATTTTTTGATGTCTGATTTTTTTTATTTGCAGCAGCCTATTGAAAATCATACATCAAAAAATCATACATCAGACATACCCCAACAACTTCAAAACCTTCACAGTATCATACATCAAAAAATCATACATCAGACATATTCCTAGCCCATCAAGACAAAAAAAGGTCCTATCAGACATTGATTCCTCCACTCACTTCTATCCGCTGACCATTGATCCACCGAGCATCATCGGTACAAAGAAATGCAACTACAGATCCAATATCATTGGCTGCTCCTACCCTGCCTAAAGGGGTCATTGAACTCAACGCAGCCTTCATTTGCGGATTGCCTCGAATTGCTGCATTGTTGAAGTCGGTTTCTACTGGTCCGGGTGCAACCACATTTGCTCCGATGCCTTTGGCGCCCAATTCTTTAGCTAGGTATTTGGTAAATGTTTCTATAGCTCCCTTCATAGAGGCATACACCGAATACCCCGGATGGGCAAAACGAGTAGTGCCGGAAGAAATATTTATAATGCGCCCTCCCTCATTAATATAGGGTACAAATTTTTGTGTTAAAAAATAGATTCCTTTAAAATGCACATTCAGAAAATCGGTAAACATTTCTTCAGTTACCTCCAAAAAGGGAACCGTTGCGCCCATGCCAGCATTATTAACTAAGAAATCAAATCGATCGGTATTCCAATTGGTCTGTAAGCTCTCCAATACCTGCTTTACAAAGCGATCAATTGATGTGCTATCAGTCATATCCAACTGAATAGCAACTGCCTTTTGGCCAATTGCCTTAATCGACTGCACCGTTTGCATGGCATCTGCTTCATTGGTTCGATAAGTAAGGATAACATCTATTCCTTTGAGGGCTATACTGGTAGCCATATCTTTTCCTAGTCCGCGGCTACCGCCTGTTACAAGTGCAATTTTTTGTAAAGCTGACATAATTGTTTTTTTAATTTCCACACAAAGCTATGGCTTGTAAGAGTTAAAACTAGAGAGCGGCTTGATTTATTGAATTTTTCCAAAAAAAGGCTCGGGAAAAATTAAAAAAATAGGATGGTTTATCGTTACTATTGACCAAAACGCTCAACAAAAAAAGTAAAAAAATCATCTGATGATACTATTTGACTCAATTCTGCGTTCAATTGATATAAAATACAGTATCCATGCCTACAAAAATCAACAAGAAAAATGCTGGCCCGCTACTTCAATTAGTAAAAAACTGGTTTAACAAAATTTTTCAATCCCCGGATATTTACCCCATCCGATATTATAAAAAAGGGAAACGTTTTCGCCGTTACTAAGTAGCCCTATATTCATAGCATGCTTGATGGTAATGTCCCTCTAGTGATCAGTTTATAAGCGAATGTATTTCACAGCGTTGTTTAAAATTTATACAAAACTGGCTGCTTTTGTATAATTACTTGCTGTTCTTCTACAACAAGAAAAGCTATTTATTTGCCCAAATAATTAAAGGAAAATTTCGCTGGCATGAAATTTCAAAAACGAAAAATAAATAATGGCACGGTTTTGGAAATATTATTTTCGGCGCCAAGGAATTTTACAATTAATCAAGAATTAAAAAAATATAATCATGGGTAATACAGATAATTTTTTGTCTAAGGGCAATCAAAAAAAATCGGGTGTAGCAAATTATAAAAATATAGTTATCGGGATTTTATCAGTTGTCGTTGTTGGACTGGGAGCCTATTTAATCACTGATAAAAATAAATTAAGTGGGGTTATCCATCAACAAGCCACCCAAATAACAAAAGTAAATGAAGAGAAAAGTGATATTCAAAAAAGTTTTGACGCATCGCTAGCCAGGCTCGACTCGATGTATACTATCCATAATGAGTTGGGCAGTACACTATCAGAGAAAAACGGAGAAATTGCCAAATATAAATCGGAAATACGCAGTATTTTGAACAAAAGAAATGCAAGCGCAGGAGAACTTTCAAAAGCAAAATTACTAATTGCTTCCCTGAATGGAAAGATAGTAAATTTGCAAGCAGAAGTGGTGCGACTAGCTAGGGAAAATGATAACCTATCCAGTGAAAAGGGCTTATTAACAATAGAAAAGGAAAGGCTGACTACAGAACTAACTAGTACCAACAATATAAAACAGACGTTGGAAAAGAAAGTAGATATTGGAACCACTTTGAACGCTTCGAATATTCAGATTACTCCTGTAAACATCAAAAAAAATGGGAAAGAAAAAATTTCCACCATTGCAAAAAGGGTAGACAAACTTGTGGTTAGTTTTGATGTGGATAATCGAATTGCAACAGCAGGCACAACAGATGTGTATGTATTAGTAATTGGCCCTGATGGAAAACCATTGTCTGCTGATGGACAAGGCTCCGGTAATTTCAACACCAGAATGGAGGGGTATAAATCTTTTACTGCTAAAGTGCCTATCGAAGTAGAAACTGCAAAAAAGAAAAATGTAGAATTTGCAATCAAGCCGGAGACTAATTTTCAGCAGGGTAATTATACTATACAGATTTATCAAAATGGATTTAAGATTGGTGAAGGAACGCAGTCGCTTAAAAAAGGGGGCTTATTCAGTTAATCAATTACAATCTTCCATTGTAAAGAAGCTGCTTGGGAATTTCCTAGGTGGCTTCTTGCAAAACTAGCAAGGTCTATGTTTTTTTTCTTGACTAAATCTTTCACTCACTCCAACTCCATAGGGTTGCTTTTGCTGATATTATTTTATCAGTAATTTATGAAAACGTTCAATTTCTGTTTTCTCTAGCGTTGATATAGCTTCATTATTGTCAAGCTTTGTTTTAATGAAGACCACCCGTTTGTGCTGAGGATATTTTGACAAAATATCATTAACCCTTTTTTCCAGCAGCTCGTCTTTCAGCATTTGTGGAGCCGCCATCGGCATGGGTGATTTGTAGCGATTGGGCTTCTTTAAAATAATCGCTTCTAGGGTAGCCAATTTTCCGGGGGAGAGGGATGGAACATTGCACGCCTTCTGGTATAATCCCTCGAGTTGTTTTTTGCTAAGGCTTCCTCTTTCTTGATACTGAAATAAAAGGCTTTCTAAAAAGTTAGAGGTTGGATAAGCTGCAAAGGATTCTTTCAGCACATCCAATATAATATCCAGGCCCGGTTTAATTTTATTCATATCTACAATTAATACACTAAAAATAAGCAAAAAGATTTGAATGGGGTTTTTGGGCGGGTTAGCAATTGGCCCATTGCTACAGAGGAGCGACCAATCAACAACAAAATAAATTACAACCAACCTGTCAATGGATTGGTTACCCTAAGAATGGGTTACAGCGTTGGGATAATTATCAATCCATTCTAACAATAGACTGCAACGCTGGATCAAGAATGAAAAACGAATGGCCATTGAATGAATATTCCTTTCTTGTTCCGGTATATTGCACAGTTTTCAATACATTTGAATTAAAATATCACCGGCTTACAATTCAAAAATTCTAAAAATAAAAACCATGCGCTATTTATACACCTGTTTACTCATTACAATTGCTTGCTTTTCATTTGCACAAACTGTCAAGTTGGGCAGCCCCGAAGCTAAAAAATCCATCATCGCCTTCAATGGCAACAGCTACAACGGGTATTTTATGGAATTTAATGCCGATCAGCAGATTGTAGGGGATGCCATTAAGGAACAATTTAAATTACAGGGAATAAAACCAACAGAAACAAAAGGATTTATGGTATACCGCAATTTGGTAATGACTGCCATAGACCCAAAAACTCCGCTGGATGCTTTTGTAAAAGTGGAAAGGAAAAGCAGAAAGGAAAAAGACCAGACGGTGGTATATTTTATTGCAGCGATAGCAGGTGAAATTCCTGAGGAAAAAGTAAATTCAGGTGTGGCCTCAAAATCATCGATCACCCTAGTAAAAAAGGCAGATGGTTTTTTAGTTGGATTGATTCCAGATATTACGCAACGACTCTACAATATTGATATTACCAACCATCAAAGCCAGGTGCAAAAAGAAGAAAAAAAATTGGCTTCCCTAATGTCTGGTCAGGTAGAGATGGAAAAGAAGTTGAAAATATTACAGAGTGATATTGAATATAATAAAAATGCCAATGAAAGGCAAACCATCGAAGTTGAAAAGGCAAAGAGTTTGCTGGATGAGCTAATCGCCAACAATCCATCTAAAGAAAAAAAATAGTCTTTCCAAGCTGCGGGTTTTTGGTAGCTATTAAATTTCGAATACTGCATTTTTTTTATAACTGCCATGCTCGTGTTGACGCGTATAACCCAACTGATTTGTACGCATGGTCGTTTTCCCCAACATAAAATCGGGTGTATTAAAATGGTGATGCCCATACAACCAGTTACTGACATTGGAATCTACAATGAGATCCTGGAGTTCTACCGCAAAGCCTTGGCTAAGTTCACTTTTTTTATATTTCGGTGGATAGTGCAAAAAAGTAGGTACATGGTGGGTTAGCACGATATTTTTTGATCCGACAGTCAATTCACTAATTTCTTTTTTTAAAAAAGCCAACCCTTTTGCATGTAGCTGGTTGAAATGTAATGGAAGAAAAGGTTCCCCATTAATAGTAATTGCAGCAAAATCAGCTAGCCTTTTCTGAATCAGCAATTCGCTTTCAGGGCTAATATGACTCCAAAGGGTGCTGCAAATAATATTCACTTCCTTATAAATAATAGTCTGATTGTTGACTAAAAAAACATTGCTACG
>CANJDY010000149.1 GCA_947472635.1 Chitinophagaceae bacterium | reverse complement strand
TTACCCTTTCGAAAAGGGGCTTTGGGTTTACAGGTGGTACCAACCTCTTTTTTATTGAAGGCGCTTATAATAAATTTTGGGCACATGCCCATAATTGGTATACTAGTTTGCAAGTGATGGGAAATGTAAAAGTCCCATTTGAACAGCCTTATATTAATCAAAAAGCAATCGGATATGCAAATGCCAATTTAAGGGGATTGGAGTACTACGTAATTGATGGGGTTGCTTTTGGGATTTTTAAGTCTACCCTAAAAAAGAAACTTTTGTCATTTTCAATTCCAATGCCCTTTACATCAAGCATACTACCCGCACTTCCCTTTTCTATTTTTGCCAAAACTTATGTAGATGCCGGTTACTCCTACAATAAAAAGAAGTTCGATACCAATCTGAATAACCGTTTGCTATATACCGGGGGATTTGGAATTGATATTCTAACTTTATATGATATTAGTTTGAAAATCGAGTACAGTTTCAATCAATTAGGGCAGCACTCATTATTTTTTGAAAGTCGCTAGCTCGCTTTTTTTTTGCCGCAGATACATCCTCCGGATAGTTTACCTATATTTAACCTCCGAAAAACTGCGGATTGCAGGGCGATGAGTTTTTAATTACCCATTGTTTTTTTGCAAAAATTCAGTGAAAAGGTACATTTTACTGTAAGTGCCCATATTGGTCATCCTCCCCCAATGGATAGGCTTGACCCCATAACCATAAAATGATGAAATGAAAATAGCCATCTATAGCCGTGGTATCGAAAATGACCAGCACAAGGACATGGTAATATTGCTAGAAGAGCTGAAAACCCACCAGGTAGAACCGGTTTTTTTTCAGGACTTTTTCAACCAGTTTTATTCTGCTGTAGACATGACGGATAAATACTCCACTTTTAACGCCGCCGAAGACCTCGATGATTCAATTGATTGTGTAATCAGTTTGGGCGGAGATGGCACTTTACTTGATACGGTAACATTTGTGCAGGATAAAGGAATCCCCGTTTTAGGAATCAATTATGGCCGGCTAGGATTTCTAGCCAACATTGGCAAGGAAGATATCCGTATCGCAATAAAAGCCCTGGCAGAAAGAACCTATGTAACCGATAACCGCACTTTAATTCATTTGGATGCCGATATCCCCATTTTTGATAAAGTGCCCTACGGATTAAATGAGTTTAGCATTCAAAAAAAAGACTCCTCCTCCATGATAAAAATTCACACCTACCTCAATGGAGAGTTTTTAAATACTTATTGGGCAGATGGACTAATTGTAGCTACACCTACAGGCTCCACGGGATATTCATTGAGTTGCAACGGCCCAATAGTATTTCCGGATAGTGGTAGTTTTGTAATCACTCCCGTAGCGCCACATAATTTAAACATTCGTCCTATTGTAGTCCCCGATGACAACATTATTTCCTTTGAAGTGGAGGGCAGAACAGATTCATTTATTTGCACATTGGATAGTCGGAGGGTAGTAGTGCCCAAGGAGGCGCAGCTAGCAGTTAAAAAAGAAAAATTTGGAATTAACTTAATTCGGTTGAATGAAAACAATTTTCTTCAAACCCTACGCAATAAGCTTTCTTGGGGGTTTGACAAACGTAATCCCTAACCCATTATTTTTGGGTAGTTGTTAAATAAATTACAAAAAGACATTCTTTAATAAGAAGCTGACGGTTAATTCGTTTTAAAAAAACAAAATGGTTACTTTTCAATTATGAAAAATTTCATCCTGGCAGTTTTCATTTTACCGTCACTATTTTTAAATGTATCTGCCCAGGATGCCTATGAACAATTAGGGGAGTTTGGACTTACGGTGGGCGCAGCCCATTATTTTGGAGATCTGAATACCCGGGGGAAAATCAACCGACCAAAACCTACTCTAGGCATTTTTTATAAAAAACAATTTAACAATTACCTAGGTTTGAGGGTAAGTGCCCACTATGCTCAGTTGGGATATAGTGATGTTTATAGTGATGCGGACTTTCAAAAAAGAAGAAACCTAAGTTTCAATACGGATATTTTTGAATTGGCAGTTCAAGGGGATTTTAACTTTTTCAAGTTTATGCCTGGCGACCCCAATTATACCTTTACTCCCTTTGTTGCTTTAGGTGTAGGCGCATTTAGTTTTAACCCCTATTCCTATCTTAATGGTAAACAGGCATATCTAAGACCATTAGGTACCGAAGGCCAAAACATAAATTATACAGATCCTTCAACTGGTAAAATCAGGAGCCCCTATAGCAGTTTTGCTATCTGCTTCCCCATTGGGGCCGGTATCAAATACAATATTTCCAATAATGTAAACCTTTCTTTTCAAATAACCCACCGACTAACCCTTACCGATTACTTAGATGATGTAAGTACTACCTATGTTGGAATTGACAAATTCCCCGTGCTCAACGGACAAACCTCCTTAGCAGGCATTTTACAGGACAGAAGTTACGAAACAGGTACTGCTATTGGAGTAGAAGGGAGGCAACGTGGATTAAGCAAGCAAAAAGACCAGTATATTATCGCAGAAATAGGCATTTCATTTAGCATTAGTACGTATAAATGCCCTAGCACAAAATGAGGCCAATTTTTAATCGTTGCCTGTAACACTTACTTTACAGCAACGAGTTCAAAAAACTGTTAACATTTCCTCAAAACGCTTATTCCAACTAATTTTTATTACTTTTGCCCCCCTTAGTCAGGTCCATCCTGACTAATAACATTTCTGTGAATATGAGTTTAAAGGATAGTATTAATAAACAAAAGCTACCCCGTCACATCGCCATCATAATGGATGGTAATGGCAGATGGGCTAAGGATAAGGGTGAAGACCGCCTTTTTGGGCATCTTCACGGGGTAGAAAGTGTTCGTACTATAGTGGAAGGATGTGCCGAATTAGGAATAGAATACCTGACACTGTATGCTTTTAGTACTGAAAATTGGGACCGCCCAGCCGATGAAGTCAGTGGATTAATGGAATTATTGATTGACACGATTCGAAATGAAGTGCCCACATTGAACAAAAACAACATTCGGCTTCATGTAATCGGTGACATGAGTATGTTGCCGACTGCAGCCAGCAATGAACTCGGAGAGGCCCTAAAAGAAACGCAAGCAAATACAGGTATGAATCTGGTGATGGCTTTGAGCTATAGTAGCCGCTGGGAAATCCTGAACGCTGTAAAGCAAATCGCTTTGGAGGTTTCAGCTGGTCGACTAGACTGTGAAACGCTATCTCAGCAAACATTTCAACAATATTTGTCAACCAGCAAATTTCCAGATCCCGAATTAATGATTAGAACCAGTGGTGAATTCAGGATTAGTAATTTTTTGTTATACCAACTTGCCTATGCCGAGTTGTATTTTACTGCTACTTTATGGCCAGATTTTAGAAAAGAAAACTTATATGAAGCCATTGTAGATTTTCAAAATAGAGAAAGAAGGTTTGGAAAGATTTCAGCCCAATTAGACAATTTTCAAGAAGCACCAAAAACAACTACTCTTTAGCCACTTAAAAGGCAAAAAACCTGACAGCAGCTAATATCATGGGCCTTTCAGCCCCCTTTATTGAGTCAAAAAGGTTTAAAGTAGTATGGTTTAACAAATAGTTTTCAATATTGCAAGTATATTGCCCATCGTAAAAAAAAAATTGATGCCGAGGAATTACCAGAATTATTTATTGATTATTGTCGCAGTTTTGAGTACCCAGTGGGCGTTTGCACAAAATGACACCCTACCAGCCGTATCCATTGACCCTAAATTATTGGAAATTTTTGATACAAAAACTCCCCAACAGTACAATTTAGCTGGCATAACCGTAACTGGTGCCAAAGCATTTGACCAAAATTTAATCATTTCAATTTCCGGATTGGCAATTGGTGATAAAATTACCATACCAGGAACCGATGCTTTCAGTAAGGCCATCAATAAATTATGGAAACAGAACCTAGTGGTGGATGTAGAGGTTTTTTTAACCAAATTAGAAGGTAAAGACCTTTATATCGAGATGGCAATTACAGAGCGGCCTAGGTTATCAGATTTCAAATTTATCGGAATCAAAAAAGGTGAAAAAGACGACTTGGAAACAAAAGTGGGGTTATCGAAAGATAGGGTAGTGACAGATAATATGAAATTAAGTGCCATTGATGTTATTCAAAAATTCTTCGCCGATAAAGGATTCCGCAATGTGAAAGTAGAAGTGAAGGAACGTCCCTCTCCATCAATGGTAAATGCCGTTACCCTCGTTTTTAATATCACCAAGGGCAACAAGGTAAAAGTGAATACCATCAATTTTGCCGACAATGAAAGCCTTAGTGATGGGAAGTTGAAAAAACACATGAAAGGGACCAAAGAGTTGTCAAGAATGACGCTTTACCCTCCAGCAGAATTTAGCCCTTACGGAGACAGTGTCATTCGGCCTAGCTTTAAAGAGTATATGAGGGATATGAACTATCTATCCATTACCAAAACAAAAGAATTTATTGATCCCTATTTTCGATTTAAATTATTCACCTCTTCTAAATTTAATCCAAAAAAATACGAGGAAGATAAGGTAAGTGTATTGGATTATTATAACTCTCAGGGCTTTAGAGATGCTGTAATTGTAGCAGATACCGCTATTAACAATGCTAAAGGCAATATTGACCTGCATTTAAAAATGAATGAAGGGAAAAAGTATTTTTTCGGCAATATTATCTGGAGAGGTCAAACAAAATATACAGACTCTATTTTAAATGTGCTGTTAGGAATCAAGAAAGGCGATATTTATAATTTAGAGGTGCTAAATAAACGCTTAGGCAAAACCCCTTCTTCTGAAGGTGGGGATGTACAAAGCCTGTACATGGATGACGGGTATCTTTTCTTTAGAGTGGACCCAGTAGAGACCGCTGTTTACAAGGATACCATTGATTTTGAAATTCGGATGCAGGAAGGCCCGCAGGCGACCATTGGTAAAATAGAAATAAGTGGCAATGAAAAAACAAAAGACTATGTAGTGCGCAGGGAGTTAAGAACCATTCCCGGTGAGAAATTTAGTCGTGCCGATTTAATTCGTACACAAAGAGAACTTGGACAATTGGGCTTTTTTAACCCAGAAAAAACAAACCCCAATGTGGTGCCTAATTCTGAAGATGGAACAGTTGACATAACCTGGCAGGTGGAGGAAAAGTCAAATGACCAGCTTGAATTATCGGCCGGTTTTGGTGGAGGTATTGGATTGACTGGTACCTTGGGTATTACTTTTAATAACTTTTCTATTAACAATATTTTCAACAAAAACACTTGGGATCCTTTACCCTCTGGAAGTGGACAAAAATTGAGTGCTAGAATACAATCCAATGGCAGGGCGTATAGAACCTATAATTTTTCCTTTACAGAACCATGGTTAGGAGGTAAAAAAAGAAACTCTTTTTCAGTTAGTCTCTACAATACCAAGCAGTCCAATGCATTTAATATGTATGGCCAATACTGCAGAACTTGTGGCGATACTTCGTATATAAAAATTATTGGACTGGGTGTTTCACTGGGTAAACAATTAAAATGGCCAGATGACTACTTCTCAATGATTTATTCTTTCAACATCCAGCAGTACAAATTAAAGAATTATGCCAATATTTTTAAGGGCATCAGTACCGGGGTTTCAACCAACATTAGTTTAAAACTAGCCATTGCGAGAAATTCAACCCAAGGAAATCCCGTTTTCCCAACTGGTGGATCCAACTTTTTGCTGAGTGGCCAGTTTACGCTACCCTACTCTGCGCTTGGAATTACTAAGCCTGGAGAAAACCCCTATAAATTTCCTGAATTTCACAAATGGCGATTTAATGGGGACTTCTATGTTCCCATCGGACTAGCACGTGGGACGGAAAAAAATAAGCAATTCATTATTAAGGCTTCCGCCAAGTATGGATTTATTGGCCGCTACAACAAAGACCTAGCAGTTTCTCCATTCGAAAGATTTCAGGTGGGAGATGCGGGCCTAAATAATAACTTTGCCCTATTGGGATATGATATTATTGCGCATAGAGGTTACCCGATTTATTCCAACAGTAACCCTAAGATAAATCCTGATAATGGCAGTCCAACTGAATTTTTTACCATCTTCAATAAATACACGCTAGAGCTAAGGTATCCGTTCAGCACCAACCCAAGTAGCACCATCTACGGATTGGCATTTTTTGAAGCAGCCAATGGTTGGTATAAATTCAAAGATTACAATCCTTTCAAATTACGCCGTTCAGCAGGTATTGGTATGCGCTTCTTTTTACCTATGTTTGGACTACTTGGATTTGACTATGGCTTAGGATTTGATAAAATAAAAGCAGGCGAGCCTATGAAAAGTGCCTTTAAATTTACCTTTATGCTGGGCCAAGAGCCTGAATAACGATTGATTGATTCGTAAAAACAGTAAAATGTATAAAAATTTATTTATTGTAACCTTCTTTTTGCTCGCATTGGCAACGGCCAATGCACAGCGATACGCAGTAATCGACTCAAAATATATTCTTGAAAAGTTAGGGAATTATAAGGAAGCTCAAGTCAAGTTGGACCAGTTTAGCAGCCAGTGGCAGCAGGAGATTGAAAAAAAACAGGCGGAATTGGACAAGATGTACAAAGACTATGATGCTGAACAGGTTATGCTAAGCGACGAACTAAAAAAGAAACGAGAAGATGAGCTTTACAACCGCGAAAAAGAAGTACGAGATCTTCAAAAAAAACACTTTGGTTTTGAAGGGGATTTGTTCAAAAAAAGACTGGAACTTATAAAACCTATTCAGGATAAAGTGTATGTAGCCATCCAAAAACTAGCGATTGAACGGTCCTATGATTTTATTTTGGACAAAAGTGAAGGAATTACCGTTATATTTGCCGACCCAAAACTTGATAAAAGTGATGAGGTATTGAAGTTTTTAAGTGTTAAATAATTCACAATCAAAGATTCACATGCAGCTAATGCATTACTAAAACAAACTATAAACAAATAAACAATCAAAAGAACAATGAAAAATCTAATCGTAGC
>CANJDY010000148.1 GCA_947472635.1 Chitinophagaceae bacterium | reverse complement strand
CCCGAGCCTTTCTGTAAATATAAAGGCAGGAGATACGGTAGTTTATTTCCGTCCATGGAATAAGCCGGCTACTACCTTGGCTGAATTGGGAATTGATAAAGGCGGTACCAGAAACTATTCTGTTGTCAATTGTGATGAGTGGGGTGGAGCTTACAATATTGTTGGTGGTGTAGGAGTGAGTGGTTTCCCTTCTGGTGAACCGAATATGTGGAAATTTTGGCAACCTGGTCTTGCTTATGGAGATGCCTATGGCACTTTTAATGAAGCTATCTTCCGTTCTTCCGAAGCCTATTTAATTGCTGCTGAAGCGATTGTTAAGGGTGCTACTGGGGGTAAATTAGGTGCTGCAGAAGTGTATTACAATAAAGTGCTTGATCGCGCTTTGGGAACAATCAATGCCAATGCCGGTGCAATTCCTAAATGTGCATTGGAGCCTTCTAATATTAAGTCTCAGCTAGACGTTTCTTATCGTGCTACTGCAGCTAATATATCAATCGACCTGATTTTAGATGAAAGAGCCAGGGAATTACTCGGTGAATACAACCGTTGGTTTGATCTTAAAAGAACGGGTAAGTTAGTTGAAAGGGTATTGAAATATAATCCTTGGGCTGCTAAAAGTAACACCATGAAGGATTTTCATAATTTAAGACCTATTCCCCAGGCTGAAATAGATTTGTCTTTTCCAGCTATGGCCCAGAATTTAGGCTATTAATAGTTGTATTTTATTAATGTAAAGGGATGGTTCAGTACTGAACCATCCCTTTTTTATTGCATAAAGGTTTTCAAATTTCCCAACCTACAATGATAAATTCATCCCAAATTGCTATAGTATTTCAATAATGCTGCATAAATGGTAAAAAACTATCGGGCAACTAACCTATTGTAAGCTTGTTGCCTTATAACTCATTTTAAAGCTTGAGCATATTATTAGTGGCTTCCATTTTCATTGTTACGAAAACGTTTTCGTAATTTTTTTTATCTTGTTTTACGTTTTACTAAAACCATTTACCTATTTTCGATTTGGAATTCATAATTCTATTGTGATTATTTCTATTAATCGAACGTAAAACCAAAATTGCTATTTATGAAAAAAGTCTTTCTGCTTTCTTCCTTTTTGTGCCTGCTATCCGTGTTAGCGCTGGCTCAAACCCGTCAAATTACCGGACAAGTCTTTAACAGTGTAACCAGCGAAAAAATTGCAGGTGCTACTATTACGGTAAAAGGATCCAAAACTGCCGCTGTAACAGATGCGGATGGAAAATTCTCTATCAAAATTCCTTTAAAAGGAGCTGCGGTGGTAATGATTAATTCTGTTGGTTATACCCAACAGTCAATTTCTATTGCCAATCAAACGAACTTACTGGTTAAACTAGCTACTGATACCAAGGCTTTGGAAGATGTGGTAGTTATTGGTTATGGTGCTGTTAAAAAGAAGGACCTGACCGGTGCGGTAGGTACTATTAAAGCATTGGAAATCGTGAGAGGTAATCCTGCAAATGCTACTCAAGCATTACAAGGTCAGGTACCAGGGGTATTGATTACTAAAATGAGTAATAAGCCTGGTGCCCTTTGGAGCATCGCAATTCGTGGTGAAAATACAATTAATTCCGAAACAGGAACATCTGCAAATGGTGTAATGGCTGTGAGAAATCAAACGCTCACTACTAGTACTCCTCAATTCCAGGGAACAGAACCATTGGTGGTAATTGATGGAATTGTTGGTGGCAAATTGCAGGATATTAATCCAGCTGATATTGAAACTATTGATATCTTGAAAGATGCATCTTCTACTGCCATTTATGGTTCAAGAGGAGCCAATGGGGTAGTAATTATTACTTCTAAGAGAGGACTTACAGGAAAAGCTAAAGTAAGTTTAGATAGTTATGTAGGTCAAAAAACGGCTGCCCATCTTCCTGCAATGCAAAATGCTCAGGAGGTTTACAAAACTTTAATTGATGACCAGTCTTTAAATCTTGGGTATGCGGTTCTTCCTTCTACCCAATTTAATGTAAATGAATTAAATGTTATTAATAGTGGTAAGTCAACTGATATTCAGGGAGAATTGACCAAACCAGGTATCAATACCGGTTCTACATTGGCCATTTCTGGAGGCAGTGGAGGTACAACCTATCGTATTTCCGGTGGTTTCATTCAAGAAGTAGGGATGACACCAAATACAAATTATAAGAAATACAATTTAAATGCTGCTTTGGAATCTAAAATTACCAAGTTCCTTAAAGTGGGTATTACTTTATATGAAAATTATTCTACTAACCCTACTGGTTCTCTTGAAGTACCGAGAACAGTATATCGTACAAGGCCAACAGCTGTACTTTATTATAAAGACTTGATTGACCCCGCAGCTGGTGGTGACGTTGGAACAGCTTCACCAGTGGATGGTTATGCAATTAAAATGGGAGTTGGTGGAGCTATGAATCCTTTGTTGGAAGCATCCAGTTTGGCTAACTATACTTGGACCAGAGATGTTTCCAGTCAAATGGGGAATGCATATGCTGAAGTTACCTTATTGAAAAATTTAGTTTTCAAATCTTCTCTTTCAGGTTCTTACCAATTGGCTAAGCAAAATGAATATAGGGGTAAATATTCCAAATCAATCAATTTGGGAGCACCAAGGGCATCTATCGAAAATGACTATTTTACATCTTATACTATTGACAACCAGTTAAGTTATAATTTACAAAAAGGCAAAAGTAAATTGAATGTTACCGCTTTACAAAGTGCATTCAAAACAAATACTGAGCTGAATTGGATTTCAGTTACAGGCTTGCCTTATAATTCCTATTGGTATAATGTGGCTTCTACTAGTACAGCTCCAACCATTGCTAGTGGATATAACCAACGTCAATTGTCTTCTTATATGGGAAGGGTTAATTACACTTTCAATGATAAATATTTGGTAACCTTTACTGGTCGTTCGGATGGATCATCAGTTTTGGCTGAAGGTCATAAATACGCATTTTTCCCATCCGGTGCTATTGCTTGGAAATTAGGGGAAGAAAAATTTATTAAGAATATAAAAGCTATATCCGATTTGAAACTAAGGGTTAGTTATGGTGAGGTAGGAAACTCAGTAGTAGCTCCTTATTCTACTTCTGCAACCTTGCTTACCACCAACTATTCATTTCAGCAAACGGGTGCTCCCGGTTTTGCACCTAATAACCTACCCAATCAGGGTTTAGGATGGGAAAGAAGCCAGGAATTGAATCTTGGTTTAAATCTTGGATTATTTAATAATAGAATTACCGCTACGGTGGAATTATATAAAAGAAAGACCAAGGATTTGATTATGAAAGAAGCCTTGCCAACTACTACAGGCTTTAGTACTATTACGGCTAATGTAGGAGAGGTTTCCAATAAAGGGATTGAAATCTTGTTGAATACAGTGAATGTATCTACTAAGAATGTTCATTGGACTACTTCTTTGAATTTCTCTAAGAATATTAATCGCTTGGAAGCTTTGCCTAATGGAGCTATTTGGGGTTGGGCTGGTCAAGCCAATCCTGAGAACGTATTACATGTAGGATCTCCACTAAAAAGTTTCCTGTATTATAAGTCAGTAGGTATTTGGCAATTGGCCGATAGCGTTTTAGCTAAAACTTATGGAGCTCTTCCAGGATCAGTTAGAATTGTAGATCAAAATAACGACGGAAAAATTTCAACTGGCGTTGTTGGTCAAGATGACCGTACTATATTAGGAACTCAGTTACCTAATTTTACAATGGGTATGACCAATCGGGTTAGCTATAAAAATTTCGATTTTTCTTTAATGGTATATTATCGCAATGGAACGATGTATAAAAATGATTTCTTAAGTAACTATGTTGATAATAATGGTTGGGGTCGTTTGAAAATGAACTATTGGACGCGCAATAATCCTTCCAACGAAATGTTCGGTATAGGGATAGCTAAGTCAAATACAGATGCTATTTATTATGAAGATGCTAGCTTCTTAAGAATTGCAGATATGACAATGGGCTTTAATGTTCCAAAAGTTAAGTTGGATAAACTCGGCCTCGATAGAATCCGCATGTATGTTCAAGTAAATAATCCAATGCGCTTTACAAAATTTCATGGTAATGATCCCGAATATAACGGAGGTGGATACCAAGATGACTTTGAGGCGATCACCTATACTTTTGGTGTAAATGTTGGATTCTAATCATTAAAAACATTAAATAATATATTGTATGAATATTTTTAAAAATATACGAAAAGCTGCTTTAGGCCTGGTTGTTCTTAGCCTTTTTCAAGTAAGCTGTAAAAAAACTTTTCTGGATGAATATAATCCAGCAAGCAGAACTACTGATAACTACTATGCTGATCCTACTGGTTATGAAGGATTGGTGAATTCTTGCTATCCTTTGTTGAGGGATATTACTCAATCAAGGCAATTAAACTTTCAAGGAACCGATATGTATTTTTCTTCAGGGTTCGCAGGTATCTTTTATGGCCTACCCAATATGATGGGAACTGGACTTGAGCAGTATGATATCCGCCTTAATTCTACCTGGGGAGATTTAAGCGGTTATTGGAATAACTTATATACTGAAATTAACCGTTGTAATGCAGCCGTTGGCCGTCAAGATAAGGTGGTAGGAATGGACGCAGCTAAAAAAGCTTCTAGGCTTGGTGAAGCTAGGTTCTTACGTGCCTTGTCTTATTTTTGGTTAGTTCAGCAGTGGGGAGATATCCCAATGCCGCTTACCGAATCATTAACTGGTAGCTTGTCAGCCCCAAAAACGCTCGCTAAAGATGTGTATACACAAATCATCTCTGATTTAACAGCTTGTGTGGCAACTTTACCTGTTACTCAATCAGATATTGGTCGCGTAAACCAAGGTGCAGCTAAATTTTTATTGGCCAAGGTATATTTAACTAGGGGTTGGAATTTCAACAATTCGTTGGGTGGATCGGCTGCCGATTTTACAAGTGCGCTTACCCTTTGTGATGATGTCATTGGTTCTGGAGTATATCCTTTGGAAGCTAACTGGGAAAATTTGTTTCCTTTACATCCAAAAAATGTAACAGCAGTACAACCTACTATGGCTACTTCTGTAGCTGGTTGCAACGTTTCTAAGGAAGTTATTTTTGCAATACAATATGCTAATGCATCCTTTTATTATGGAGACGGAAATCAAGATCCTGCAAAAGGGTTGATTGGAAATAATATGCATAGTCAGTTTGGCGCAGGCCCAATTGGGATAGCCCAGGCTGGTGGAGCTTCTTTATGGTATACTAAATTACAAGGCGGTGGTTTTAGTCCAACTTGGGCAGCATATCGTCTTTTTGATACAAAACTAGATAAGCGATATGATGGTACTTTCAACAGTGTTTGTTATGCTACAGCGGTAGCAACAAATACCCTTAGTGCTCTTAATAACAATCGATTGACAACTTATCCTGCTCCTTTAGTTTATGCAATTGGTGATACAACTGCTATAGCAATGCCTTGGGATAATCCTGTTACAGATGTTACTAAGTTAGGAGTAAATGTACCAGGGGGTACTAAGAAATATGCTGTTACCAATAATAGTGAAATGGTAGGTTTTAGTCCTACTTCTGGTACTAAAGACAATATGGTTTGGGCAGCACCCATGTTTTGGAAATTTTTCCAACCAGGTGTTTCTTATAATGACGGTTTTTCAACCTATAACGATCCTTTATTCCGTTCTGCAGAATTGTATTTAATGGCTGCAGAGGCTATTGTAAAAGGCGCTACCGGTGCTAAACTAGGTACTGCAGATGTTTATTATAATACAGTGTTGAATCGTGCATTGGTTGGTGGTTCTGCCGCTAACCCTATGCGTGCACAAAATCCTGAGAAAGGTCAGGATCCTGTTAATTTGTTGACAGCCTATAGAGCAACTCCTGCTACTATTAGTATCGATATGATTCTTGATGAGTCAGGAAGAGAATTTTTAGGAGAAGGTCAGCGTTGGAACGATTTAAAACGTACCCAAACGATTCAAACAAGAGCTGCAAAGTACAATCCTTGGGTTGGTTACGGATTGAATGGTGTAAAGCAGTTTGATCCTACTAAACATTATTTACGTCCTATTCCTCAATCTATGATTGATATTACTTTGCCAAAAATTGGGCAAAATCCTGGGTATTAATAATTAATTCTATTAAAGGATTTGTTCAGTAATTTTTACTGAACAAATCCTTTTTTTTATCTTTTACAGATTCAATTTTTCATCTTATTTCAGGTGCATCATTGTATTTGATCTTTTACCAGGGAGTTATCCTACAATTTGACTAATAATCTTTTTTATGCTTTTACAAAAAAAAATGATCTGTTTTGGATTTGTGCTACTGATGGGGATTGCTGGTTTTTCACAACAGGCCCTTACTATTCATTCGCCCAAAACAGATTTAGTAGAGCCTCGGGTAGATGCTGCCAACTCCAGATTCTTTTACTTTAGTTCTGCCTCCCGCCCATTTGGTATGGTAAACCTAAGTCCGGATATGGAATTAAACGGCACCTGGAACACAGGATACCGGTATAACAAAGACACGATTAAATGCTTTAGTCATATACATTGTTGGGAGATGTCGGGAATACCTGTATTGCCTACCACTGGAGATTTTAAAGGTCAGTTGGGACCATCCAATTATGGATCCTCTTATTCACATAACCAAGAAATTGCCAAACCTGGCTATCATAAAGTAGTTTTAAAAGATTACGGAATTACTGCCGAATTAACGTCTACCCTTAGAGTAGGTTTTCATAAATATACTTTCCCGAAATCTTCTCAGAGTCATATCCTTTTTGATTTTACTACGGTTCTTGGATCATCTGAAACACAAAGCGCTATTGTTCATAAAGTGAATAACCAGTCCATCGAAGGACAGGTTACGATGGCCGCTACCGTTAGAAGACCAAAGCCGATTACTATTTTCTTTGTGACCCAATTTGACAAACCTTTTGATTCATTTGGTGGCTGGAAAGAGGGTAAAATTATTGCTGTTGAAAATGAGGTATCCGGCGAGCATACAGGCGTATTTGTAAATTTTGCTACAGCTACCAATGAAATCCGTCAAATGAAAGTGGCCATTTCTTATGTTAGTATTGAAGAAGCCAAAAAAAATCTATCGGCTGAATTGCCTCATTGG
>CANJDY010000147.1 GCA_947472635.1 Chitinophagaceae bacterium | reverse complement strand
TGTTAGCTGAAAATCAGCGTATAATAGATCTTGTTATTGGCAATGGTAATTATGATATCGGGCATGTGTTTAGCACTGGAGGTGGTGGAGTTGCAGGTTTGGGAGTAGTATGTGTAGCAGGGCTGAAAGCTAAGGGGGTAACAGGGTTAACAGTTCCTTCGGGCGATCCTTTTGATATTGATTATGTGGCTCATGAAATTGGGCACCAATTTGGAGCCAACCATCCTTTTAATTCTGCTACTGATGCTTGTATCGGAAATGGGGTATCCTCTGCTAATGCAGAACCTGGTAGTGGAAGTACTATTATGGCCTATGCTGGAATTTGTGGTGCGGATAATCTCCAATCCAATAGTGATGCACAGTTTCATGCCATCAGTTTAAATGAAATTTCCACTTTTATTATTTCCGGTAGTGGAAATAATTGCGCACAGAATATTCCCACGGGCAACTTGGCTCCTGTTGTTAGCGCTGGCCCAGATTATGTCATACCCAAATCAACTCCTTTTAGTTTAACCGGCAATGCTACGGATGCCAATGGCGATGCGATCACTTATTGTTGGGAACAAATCAATGTAGGAGGTGCATTTGGAGGTTGGAACAATCCATCGGGAAATGCGCCTATATTTCGTTCGTTTGTTCCACAATCTGTTCCTGTTCGAAATTTTCCTCAACTTTCAGATGTACTCAACAATATCACTTCTATTGGGGAATTATTGCCTTCTTACGGACGAACACTTGATTTCAGACTAACGGCTAGGGACAATCGAGCAGGGGGAGGTGGAATATGCTTTGATGAAACGGCTATAACTGTTAATGGCACGGCAGGGCCTTTCCAAATTACTTATCCGTCTTCCAGTGGCATTACCTGGTTGGCAAATGATTTTAAAACAATTATTTGGGACCCATCGGGAACGGCGGCGGCGCCAATTAATTGTTCCAAAGTAAATATAGAGTTGTCATTAGATGGGGGAATTAGCTTTCCAATTACAATTGCCTCTAATACCCCAAATGATGGTATTGAGGAAATTAGTGTTCCTAATAAAATAACCTCAGCTGCAAGGATAAGAATTAAAGCTGTAGACAATGTTTTTTATGATATCTCTAATGCCAATTTTTCAATTCAATCTCCCTCTGCAGCGGAATTTGTATTTAATACGCCTTTACCAGTAAATGTGTGTAGTGTTAATATTGGATCAACTAGTTTACAAACTGCTTCACTGAATGGCTTTTCTAACGCTATAAATTTATCAGCGTCAAGTGTTCCTGCGGGAACTACCTTGGTATTTGGTAAAAACCCTGTTTTGCCTGGAGACTCTTTATCTATAACTCTTACCAACACTGCTAGCTTGGCTGCAGGTGTTTATACTATTTTGGTTTCAGGGGTGTCGGGTAATGTAAGTAAGTCCCGCAATATTTCTTTTGTAGTAAGTTCTATTCCATCATCACCTTCCAAATTAATAGCACCTGCTAATAATAGCATTGGCATATCAACGCAGGCTTCATTTAATTGGTCTCCAGTTTTGGGAGGGGCTATGTATGTACTGGAGATTTCAACTGTAGCTAATTTTACCTCCATCGTACAATCAATTCCTGCTATTGGTAAATTGCCATTTGTATTACCTTCAGCGCTTGCAGAGAACACTATTTATTATTGGAGGGTAGGGGCCTATAATAATTGTGGCACTGGAATTTTTTCTACTGTAGGCGTTTTTAAAACTGGGTTAGCCACCTGTAAATCCAGTACGGATGTTCCTAAATTCATTTCCTCCTTCGGTAATCCTACTATTCATTCAACGTTAACCATACCTACTCAATCGGGAGTAACCATTGCCGATGTTAATGTACTGGGTTTGGCTGGCAGTCATTCCTATATCAATGACCTTACTGTAACACTTACGAGCCCTGCAGGTACAAGTGTAGTTTTATTCGATACGATTTGTAACAATGAGGCAGATTTTAATATCAATTTTGATGATGAGGCCTTACTTGCAACTATCCCATGTCCTCCTACTGGAAACCAAACTGTAAGGCCTCGGCATCCGCTTGCTGCCTTTGATGGAGAAAGTAGTGCAGGAACATGGATACTTACTATTAAGGATAATTATGACCAGGATGGCGGGAATTTAAATGCTTGGGGGTTAGCCTTCAATAACTGTTCTTTTATTGCTACGCCCATATTAGTTTCTACTGTGCCATGGAATGTGTTGTGTCCACCATTTGCAAACACTTCCCTTGCTGCTACTATAACAGGATCAACTTATCAATGGCAGGTAAATAAGGGAAATGGGTTTATTTCGCTAGTGAGTGACAGTAATTTCTCGGGAGTACATTCTGCCTTACTGCAAATTTACAATGCGGCTTCTTCTTGGACAGGATACCAGTTCCGATGCATGGTAGATGGAAATGCTAGTATTGTTTTTACGCTAGGATTTACCAGTGTATGGAATGGTTCTGTAAGCAATGCTTGGGAAAATGCTGCTAATTGGAGTTGTAATACAGTGCCAGATGTAAATACGGACGTCGTCATTCAAACAGGAACAGTTATCGTTAATTCAAATGCAGTCTGTAGAAGCATTAAGGCTACGCTTGGCTCAGTGGTAACAGTAAATACAGGGTTTACAATTACGGTGGCGCATTAAAAATATTTTAATTAGCTAAAAGGAAAATCTAAAAATGCCACCTCACAAATGCCTCCATTGCAGCAAATTTGGTTAATCCCAATTTCGCATACAGGTCCGCGGTATTGGCATTTCTTTCTTCCGCCCTTTGCCAGAATTCCCTGCTGTCATCACCTTGAAATGGCACCATGTCTTTTTGTGACTGATGAATAAAAATTCCATATCTTTTTTTCATTACCTGATCTGGGCTCATTGGAATGGCCATTTCAATTTCTGATATATCCCATTCCTGCCAAGCACCTTTGTAAAGCCAAACCCGGCAATCCTTAATCCATTCATCTCCATCAGCCTTTATCCTAGTAAGGGATTCAAAAATAATATCTAGGCAAACTTTGTGGGTGCCATGTGGATCAGCAAGGTCGCCCGCACAAAATAGCTGGTGTGGTTTTAGCACCCTAAGCAAGTCTACTGTTTTTTGTACATCTACCTCACCCATTGGATTTTTCTGTATGGTTCCAGTTTCATAAAAGGGGAGATTTTGAAAATGAATCTGGTTGGCTTTTAAACCAACATACCGGCAAGTAGCCCTAGCCTCGCATCTCCTGATTAGTCCTTTAATTTGCCTGATCTGATCGGTATCCACTTGGTTAGGTTTTTTATCTTCGAGGAAGCTGCGGGCTTTTTCTAATATGGCCGATGAAATTCGATTGTCGATTCCGCTGAGTTCTTCAAAACCTACTGCAAAATCAAGAAAACGGGTTACAAATTCATCTGTTACTGCAATGTTTCCGCTAGTTTGGTAGGCCACATGTACTTCATGGCCCTGATCCTGTAATCGCATAAAAGTTCCGCCCATACTGATAATATCGTCATCAGGGTGAGGGGAGAAAACAACTACTCTTTTTGGCTGAATGTCACTTCTTTCAGGATGACCTGGAATTATAGCATTTGGTTTGCCTCCCGGCCAGCCAGTAATACTATCTCGCAGCATGTAATAAACTTGTAAATTAATTTCGTAGGCATTCCCATTTTCCGCAAGTAGGTCGCCCAAAGAGTAATCATTGTAATCTTTATTAGTCAGCATCAATATAGGCTTGCCCGATTTTAATGCCATATTAGTTACAGCTTTTCGTATCATTTTAGGAGTCCAGTCTATTTCTCCGGTGAGCCAAGGCGATTTATTCCGAGTTAACTCTGTTGCAGCCTGCTGGTCAATTACAAAAATGCAATCGTTGTGAGTTTGAAGCAAACTAGCGGGTATCTGTTCTGTAATATCTCCTTCTACCGATTTTGCAACAATGGAGGATTTCATTCCCCATGCCAGCAAAACAATTCGTTTGGCCTTCATAATGGTGCTAATTCCTGCAGTAATGGCTAATCTTGGTACACGGCTAATATTTTGAAAATCTTTGACGTTAGCGATTCTGGTTGAATTCTCGAGGTTTACTAGTCTAGTTTTTGAATAAATACTTGAACCAGGTTCATTAAAACCAATATGGCCATTATTTCCAATTCCTAATACTTGAAGGTCAATCCCACCTGCCAATTCAATTTTTCCCTCCAATTGATGGCAATGTTTTTTTATATCGTCTTTTTTCCATTCCCCATTCGGAATATAAATGTTTTCAGGTTTGATATCAATGTGGTTGAACAGGTATTGGTGCATAAAAGTCCAATAGCTTTGAGCAGCCTCCCTTTCCAAAGGGTAATATTCATCTAGGTTAAAGCTGATTACATTTTGAAAGCTTAACCCTTCTTCTTGGTGCATTCGAACCAGCTCTCTATATAAACTAATAGGGGTGGATCCAGTGGCTAACCCAAGAACACAGTTTTCTCCAATTGCTTGCTTCTGCTGTATTAGTTTAGCAATTTCCTTAGCAGCGAATACGGAGCCGTCCTGAGGGGTGGCAAAGATGTGTACCGGAATTTTTTCGAATGATTCAACCATTATTTGTAGTATTTAAGAAGTAAGTTTATTCCATAATTTGTCTGTAAATTTAAGTTGAATTTTATAAAACTTACGAATTAGGGTATGATTCGGTCGAAGTTTTATATAATATTATGCCTTTAAGCTCGATGAATTGAAGGTTTTACAGTTGTTAATGTGCATTTATCTCAATAAATCCTTGTTAAACATTTTAAAACATTTATCATTTAAATCCTTGTCAAACGTATAATTATGGTAATTTCGGCTTTGTAAAATTTAATTTATGAGTATTGGCTGGATAATTTTTATAGTTGCAACGATAGGCTGGCATGTCGGCATGTTTGGGATGTTTAAAAAAGCAGGGATAGAGGGATGGAAAGCACTCATCCCGATTTATAATACCTGGTGTATTGTTCAAAAAATAAAATTGAAAAACTGGTGGTTCTTTTTTCAACTGGTGCCAATTGCTGGCCAGTTCGTTACCATCTGGATTACAATCAAATGGGTGGAGCATTTTGGTCGTTTTGGCTTTTTGCATCATGCGATGACTGTTTTCTTACCTTTTATCTATTTCCCCCATCTTGGATTTTCTAAAAATGAAAAATTCGCAGGAGAGTTGGTAGTAAGCAATTATAAAAAATCAGCCTCCAGGGAATGGATTGATGCTGCAGCGTTTGCGATAGTAGCAGCTACCCTCATCCGCACTTTTGTGTTTGAAGCGTATACCATTCCAACTCCTTCCATGGAAAAGACACTATTGGTAAACGATTTCTTGTTCGTTAGTAAGTCGGCTTATGGCCCCAGAATACCCAACACACCTGTTGCCATGCCATTTGTTCACCATACCATGCCATGGGTAAATGCAAAATCCTATTCTGAGTGGATAAAAATCCCCTATACAAGATGGTTTTCAAAGAACGTGACTAGAAATGATGCTGTTGTATTTAATTTCCCTGCCAATGACACCTTAATCAACGACGAAGAAAATTTCGGGTCAAAGATTACCTATTATCAGGCAGTAAGAGAGATGGGCAGAGATAAAATTTGGCAAAATTATGGCGATCTTATCATCACCCGCCCTGTAGATAAACGTGAAAATTTCATTAAGCGTTGCGTGGCTGTTGCAGGGGATAAACTAGAAATTAGAAATGCTGTTTTGTATCTCAACGATGTAGTTCAAGCCTTTCCTAAAGAATCTGAACTTTATTATAATGTACAAACCAGCAGCCCTTTGGATGAAGAGGAGCTTCAGTCCTTTGGTATACATACCGATCCTGACTTGCATGAATTTATGTCCTATAATAGTGGGATGTATATTATTAATATGACCCAAGGGGAAAAGAAAAAGGTTGCGGCATTAAAAAATGTGATCCAAGTGGAAGTTCAGATTAACCCCGTTAGTAACGATTTATATCCTTATTATGACACATCGGCTCATTGGAGCGTGGATAATTTCGGTCCGCTGTGGGTGCCTAAAAAAGGAGTTTCCATTCCTCTTACACCAGACAACTACATTCGCTATGAGCGTTGTATTAGAACCTATGAAGGGAATGTAGTAGAAAATAAAAATGGCAAAATATTCCTAAACGGACTTGAAGCAACCCATTACACGTTTAAGCTAGATTACTACTGGTTAATGGGTGATAACCGACACAACTCTTTAGATAGCCGGTATTGGGGATTTGTACCTGAAGATCATGTAGTGGGCAAGGCATCCTTGATTTGGTTTAGCTGGGAAAAAGGACCACGATGGAAAAGATTATTTAATGTAATAAGATAATCGCTGATCGTAATTGTTGGTCAATATTTGACAAGAGTTTTTTCACATAATTTTATCCTCCTGGTTATAGTGCCAGGAGGATTTTTTATCTTTTTTATAAACATATTCCATATTTTTAGTAAATGTATCTTTATGATCTCAAATTAGAAAAACTGAGTTGTAATAACAAAAATTGACAATCAAAGAATTGCTACATGATAAAAAAAGAAGTTCATTTTACTGTTGATGTTTTCAGTAGCATCGAAGAGTTGCAACCAGCAGACATTGGCTTGTTGTCAGCTGCTAGAGAAACTACTAAAGAGGCCTATGCTCCCTATTCTAAATTTTTGGTGGGGGCAGTTGCACAGTTGACAAATGGGGCCATTGTGAAAGGAACAAATCAGGAAAATGCTGCTTATCCGGTGGGTCTTTGTGCTGAAAGAGTTTTACTATCTTCTATCGCATCCCAGTTTCCATGTATTGCCATACAAACCATTGCCATAAGTTACCATAACCTTACAGGTGAAAGCAACCATCCAATATCTCCCTGTGGTATCTGTAGACAAAGTTTAGCTGAGTATGAACAACGTGTAAATCAACCTACCCGAATCATATTGAGCGGAATGAGTGGGGAAGTATATATTATTGATAAAGCTGCGGATCTTTTACCCCTTTCCTTCAGTGCTAGCGACCTTGCTTCTGGCCGATAATTAGCATTCAATTTATTACTGTTTTTGGAACACTAGCTATGCATTCCATTTATATATTTCCCTTCATGCTCCAACAGCCATTTCTTTCTCCATAGATCGCCGTTGTAACCTTTCAATGCCCCATTACTACCGAT
>CANJDY010000146.1 GCA_947472635.1 Chitinophagaceae bacterium | reverse complement strand
TGGATGTTCAGACGGCACACGTAAAAGGTAACCTTCGGGTTTGGGCTGTTGAAGTGGCAAAGGAGGGGAAATATAAAATTGAGATAGCCCGTTGGCCAAAAGAGGCCAATAAGAGCATTTCAGAAAACAAGCTGGGTAAACCAGTTTTTACATTTGGAAAGGCTAGTTTACAGGTTGGAAATGTTTGGAGTGAAATAGACGTTTATGATGACAATAAAACTGCACAGTTTTATGTGAACCTAAAGGCAGGAAAGACTTGTCTTCAGGCTTTTTTTAACACCCTTTCAACTAAGCAAAAGCTGAATGCTGAATATGTTTATGTAGAACGTATCGGTTCAGCAGATAAGCAAAAACTTACAGTATATCATGCTGCTAGCCCGGATGTTTTATTAAAATAAAAATTGAGCATTCTTATTTTTATTTATCAGTTTAGATAGATTTTTTTTTGCTAAAAACGCTACTATTCTTTACAATGAAGGAATTATATTACCAAAGATGATTACCTGGTTAACTAAATCATTTTATTGGATAATGGGCTTGATAGGGTTATTAGCCATTTCTGCTATCCCAGCCATTTCACAAAAGCCAAATATAATATTTATTATGTCCGATGACCATGCGGCTCAGGCCATTGGCGCATATGAAAGTCATCTTGCTAGACTCAATCCTACCCCAATATTGGATCAGCTAGCACATGAAGGGATCTTGTTTACTAATTGCTTTGTAACCAATTCCATCTGCACACCCAGTCGAGCATGCATTCTTACCGGACAATATTCTCATACCACTGGAATCTTAGATCTCGAGGATCAACTTGACCAGTCGAAACACAATCTTCTTGAAACTAAAAAACATTATTTGCCGATTGAAATAAGGAAGCAGGGGTATGAAACAGCAATGATTGGGAAATGGCATCTTGAAACAGAACCAAATTTTGATTATTACAATGTTCTTCCTGGACAGGGGCAATATTTCAATCCGGTGCTCATTTCAAAAGCAGCGAAGGCCTGGCCTGAAAACACTAAAAAGTATGATGGATATTGTACCGATGTAATCACCGATCTTTCTATTGAATGGATAAAGAATCGTGATAAGACGAAACCGTTTTTCCTTATGAATCATTTTAAAGCTCCTCATGAACCATTCTCTTATCCCGAAAGGTATCGTGATTATCTTAAAAATACTGATATACCAGAGCCCTCGAGTCTATATTCCAGACAAGGGTGGGGTTCTGAAGCGACCCGGGGCCGAAATGACAGTCTGATTAATTGCATTGGATCATCCGTTTCTTCTAGAAATATTTATGGAAATTTAGTCGATGAATATAAGGTTGATACCACATTGCCCAAAGATGTTCAAACCCATCTGGCTTATCAGTTTTATCTTACTAAATATCTGAAATGTGTAAAGGCGATTGATGATAACTTGAATCGACTTTTCTCCTTCTTGAAAGAATCAGGTTTGTGGGAAAATACGATCATCATTTATACGAGTGACCAGGGTATGATGCTTGGAGCCCATGATTTTGTTGATAAACGCTGGATGTACGATGAATCTATGCGTATGCCATTTATTTTGTATGATCCAAGATCTAATCGGGCCAACAAGAAATCGGACCTACTCATTAATAATACAGATTTCGCTCCTACTATTATTGAGCTTGCTGGAGGGAAAGTTCCCGAGTATATGCAGGGCAGGAGTTTTTTGCAAGAAATTAAAGGTAAAACACCCAAAAATTGGCGTACTGGTACCTACTACAGATACTGGATGCATTTGGAACACTTGAATGTACCAGCTCATTTTGGACTCCGAACGAAGAACTATAAATTGATTTTTTTTTACGGCAAACACTATGACCGTGATATGGATGGAACCAAATCCATTTACTGGAAAGATTCTTCTGCGATAATCCGTACAACCCCGCCTGCATGGGAGTTTTATGATATAAAGCGGGATCCTGGTGAATTAATTAATCGGTATAATGATGTTCATTATCAAAAAATAATAGCTGCTATGAAAAAAGAACTTGCCAAGCAAAGGCAAGACTTGAATGATACGGACGAAAAGTATCCGGATATTAAAAAAATCATTGAGGAAAACTGGAATAAATAATTAATTTAATTGGTGAAATTTCGATACCACTATAACTGGGTAGGAAATCAGGTTTTGAAAAAACCTAAGTAAACCATAAGGCATATTGTAATTAAACCATACTGCCATGCTGAATTATTATTATATAACTCGCTTCTTGTAGGATAAGAAGGGGCACATACCGAATCCGTGTTATTGGGAAATTTGTTATTGCGTAGTTTCACTATTCTAGAAAAAATTCAGAAAAACAATCCCGTTTATTGCAATGCCGCTGGTTATAAATTTAGTGGACGATACCGGGCACTGAAGTGGTATGGAGAAAATATGCGGGTAACCAATTATGAACCTGCCAATCAATTTGTAAAAAGAGATTATCGAAAGGGTTGGGGAAGTGGTAGCCTCTAATGCATTCCAAAAAAACAGATCATCTCCGGTAGCTATGCTAGCTTGCTTGTTTTTTTTCTAAAAAGCCGTATGGTTTTATTGGTGACTGTTGGTTTGGCCCAAAATCCAATACTCAACACATAGCCCAGTGTTGCAAACAAAATACACATTCCTACACGAAGTCCAAAATGATCGCCTAGCCAACCCACTACCAACGGCAGAATGGCCCCACCAATGATTCCTGTTACGATAATTCCTGCAAAAGAGCCATGGTGTTCATCTACCGAATTGAGCGCTAGGGAAAAAATAATAGGATAAATTACGGAAGCAAAAAAACCTACCATTGGAAATGCAATCAATGCAGTAGCGGTAGACCCAAATAGTCCCGCTGCAAGGCATACCATTGCCAAAAAGGTGAATAGAATCAACACTATTCTGCTATCCATCAGTTTTAATAATAATAAACCCAATAATCCTCCCGCCGTCATCAGCCCCCAAAAATAGGCAACTGTTTCTGCACCAATTTTTTGTGGATCCTGGCCATGGTAGGTGTATAGAAATTGTGAAACCCAGTTGGCAATTCCTTGTTCCGTGCCTACATAACAAATCATGGCTATGAAAAATAACACGACCGTCCGCTTTTTGAATAATTGAATATGGGTTTCCAGCATGCCCGGTTTTTCATCGGTACTCAATTCTACTTTGGGAAATCGGGAGACAAGGATAATAATAAACATGATGATGCAAATCAATACAAACAAAATGTAGAGTGATATCCAAGGTAGCTTTGCAGGAACCAATTTTGAAATGGCATCTATCAATCCGGTTGATTGACCCACTTGTTGCAGTCTAAGTACAAGCGCAGAGTATACCAATGGACTTACAAAAGAAGCAAGGCCAAACACGAGCTGTGCCAACACTGAATAAAATGCATAATTTTCTTCCCCACCAGCAGTGCGTAATAGAGGATTGATGACTACTTGCAGCATCGCCATTCCGCAGCCAATAAAGAATAAGGAAAGCACGGCCGACAGATAATTAGGGAAAACTGCCAGCATCAATGAGCCCAGAAAGGCAACTACAAATGCAGCCAGCATTATTTTTTTTTCTTTATATCTTTCCAACAGCATTCCGGTAGGAATCGACATAATGCCGTATGCAATAAAAAAGGCAAAAGGCAAAAAGGAAACGAGGGTAAGACTTAGGCTAAAACCTTTAATCATGTCCGGCATTAATGGACCAATTACATTGGTTAAAAAAGAGATCACAAAAAAGGTGAGCATAATCAATCCTACTACATAATAATTTCGTTTCATATAAAATGTTAGCAATTAATAAATAAATTTATCTGTTTTATGAAAGAGGCATGGCCGTTTCCATAAAAGGAAGGTACTTCTATTTATACTATTTGTGAAATGTATTGCTGCGTGATTAGTAATAGAGGTCCTGAATTTTCCAATATTGTATAGATGCGAGCGGATAGGGATGCTCCTTTACAGGTAGCGAAATGGAAGAGGGTGCTTGAGTCAAGAAGTCTACAAAGGCTTAGTTTAACTGCAGTGCAGGCAGTCGGTAGGATTGTGCATCGTAGACAAACAGTTCGTCAATCTCTACGGTCCAATATTTGTATAGGGGGGTTTGTAGTAGATAATTTTCCACCTCTTTTTTATCGCTGGCATTCATAACCATCCAGCAACGCTGGGTTTCCATGCTTACAGAATAATAATCAATGGTCCCCTTGTCAATCAGGTCATTGATCAATACACGATGGGCTGGCACTAAACTCATGAAATGCTCATCCATGTCGAAATGAATAGTAACCTGGTATTTACTGAATGATTCGTCATTTATATTTTCCATGGTACAATATTATTTTCCCATTCCTTTTTGAAAGGGGTGGTTATTTTAATGTAATTATCTGTATAGCCTTCCATCATTCCATTTTTATTGTGTATTTCAAATAATACATCTCTTGTATTACCAACGTGCTGGTTGGTAAAATATTGCATTTTTTGATAACTTAGATTCCGAAGCAATTTGTTACGTTCATTCCGGATTGATATGGGGACAATGGGTTTCATATCGTTGGCTAGCGTATTGGCTCTTTCGGAGTAGGTAAAAACATGGAGATAAGCGATGTCTAGGTCCTGTAAATAGTCGAAGGTTTCTTTGAAATGCGCATCGGTTTCTCCCGGAAAACCCACAATCACATCTACCCCAATACAGCAGTGTGGAATGAGCTTTTTTATAAGGGTTACTTTTTCGGTGTACAATTCACGTTTATACCTTCTTCTCATCAGCCCCAGTATTTTATTGCTTCCACTTTGCAACGGGATATGAAAATGGGGCATGAATTTATTGCTGGTACTAACAAATTCAATTATTTCATTGGACAGAAGATTTGGTTCAATAGAAGATATCCGGTACCGCTCTGGGCCGGCTGTCTTTTCAAGCTCCTGTATCAATTGATAAAAGTTTTCAGGATTGTTTTTTACTTCGAGTTCCAATTGGTTAGGCTGCAGTAGGGTAGCGGTACCAAAATCGCCCAGGTTAATTCCTGTGAGCACTATTTCTTTTACCCCCTGTTCTGCAATAGTTTTTACATTGGCAACGATGTTTTTAATTGCATCACTCCTGCTTTTACCCCTTGCCATTGGAATAGTACAAAAAGAGCAATTATAATCGCATCCATCCTGTACTTTCAAAAATACCCTGGTTCGGTCGTTGATAGACTGCGCTGCGGAAAAAATATTTACATCTTCAATATCGCAGCTACAAATTTTTGTAGGATCGCCCTTTGTAATTGCCTTGAGGTGTTCGGTAATATTAAATTTTTCTGCAGCACCCAGCACAAGGTCTACCCCCGGAATGGTAGCAATTTCTTCGGGTTTTAGCTGGGCATAACAACCCGTAATGACTACCATGGCTTCTGGAGCTTTGCGTTGGATGCGCCTAACCAACATCCTGCATTCTTTATCAGCATTGTCTGTAACAGAACAAGTATTAATTACATATACATCGGCTACCTCATCAAAGTTTTTTTTGACAAATCCATCATTCTCCAAAAGTCGGCCAATGGTGGAAGTTTCTGAAAAATTCAATTTACAGCCCAAGGTATGTAAGGCAACGGTTTTGCTCATTACGGCAAAGATAAGCACCCCTCTAAAATTAACTGCAATTGAATTTTTTTTCAATTGCAGTAGATGGTTTTAAAATAATTAGGGAGTCTTGAGCGACTTTGATACAACACTTGTCATTCAGTCAAAAGGACTAATTGCAAATGATTTAAATAAAACTCTTTATTTTTACCCTTAATTGATTATCAGATTGGTTGATTGATTGTAAACGGTTCCAAAATTCCTTTCCAAAACAGGTCATGAAAATAAAATCTTTTTTAGCGAAGCCTTTTGCGGGATATGTATATAAGCAGATAAAAAAGGGGATGGAAACAGCACTGGAGGACCAGCAATCCATTTTCGAATACCTGTTGAAAGCCGGCTCCAAGACTGAATTTGGTAAGGAACACGGTTTTTCTGATATCAAAACTTACCAAGATTTTATACGCCAGGTGCCTATTCGGGATTATGAAGCCTTTAAGCCATACATTGAAAAGATAAAACAAGGCAAGCACAATGTGCTTTGGAAAGGCCAGCCCTTATATTTCGCCAAAACAAGTGGTACCACCAGCGGAGTAAAGTACATTCCTATAAGCAAAGATTCTATCAGCAATCATATTAATACTGCTCGTAATGCGTTGCTGTGTTATATGGCAGAAACGGGCAATACTAAATTTGCAGATGGCAAACTCATTTTTTTGAGTGGCTCACCTACCCTTGAAAGAGTGGGTGGAATACCCACCGGTAGGTTAAGTGGAATCGTCAACCACCACATTCCAAATTATTTGCGATCCAATCAAATGCCTTCTTATGAAACGAATTGTATTGAGGAATGGGAAGCGAAATTGGATAAAATCGTACAAGAAACCCTTCACCAGCGAATGACATTGATTAGTGGCATTCCACCTTGGGTGCAAATGTATTTTGATAGACTAAACCAACAGAGTGGAAAAAAAATTGGCGAGCTGTTTCCTGACTTCAGTGTCATGGTTCAGGGAGGGGTAAACTTTGAACCCTACAAAGCTAAATTATTTGAAAGTATCGGTCGAAAAGTGGATTGTGTAGAATTGTTTCCGGCAAGTGAGGGCTTTTTCGCTTTTCAGGATTCCCAGCATGCAGCTGGCTTGCTGTTAAATACGGATAGTGGAATATTTTATGAATTTGTGCCTGCAGCTGAAATATTTAGTACCAACCCTACAAGGTTGTCTTTACAAGATGTGAAGCTGGGAGAAAATTACGCAATGATCGTCAACAATAATGCTGGCTTGTGGGGATACAATATCGGGGATACCATTAAGTTTGTTTCAACTGCTCCCTATCGAATAGTCGTTACTGGTAGAACCAAGCATTTTATTTCCGCCTTTGGAGAGCATGTAATTGGTGAAGAAGTGGAAGCTGCCTTGATGGCTGCTGCATTGGAATCCAATGTTCAGATCACAGAATTTACTGTGGCACCTGTAATCGCTCAAGAGCAGGGAAAAAGTTTTCATGAGTGGCTGATTGAATTTGAAAACCCCCCTTCAGACATACTTGCATTTAGTAAAAAAGTGGATGATCATCTACGTTCAAAGAATGTGTATTACGATGACTTG
>CANJDY010000145.1 GCA_947472635.1 Chitinophagaceae bacterium | reverse complement strand
CCATCATTTGGACAGGTGGTGGAAGTGAATGTATAGGAAGTAGTGGCAGCATTCAATGGATTTCCAGGGTTACTACCATGACCAAAATTTATGTTCACAATCGGATCGCCTAACGAACCGGTACAAACTTGTGCACTCGCATCCATAAGTGAACCTACTACAAAAAACATACAGGCTATTATGGTAAAATGTAGAGATTTCATCTGAGTCATCAAAGTTAGGTAATTTTCAAGCCCATCTGGTCTTGTTCATCTACGCTTAGGGCAACCTTTTAGTTGAATTCGGTAATTAATGAGTAAATAAATACAGTGGTTGTAATTTTTCTTTCTCCCCATTTTTTTAACAAATACATATCATTTTAGGTGGTTGCATTATTTCAATTTATTTTTACCGCTGATTGGTATGGAAGCTAACCACCTAAAAAAGAGAAAATCGATGATTTAATGTTCAATTATCCAAATCAATCCTGTTTTTAAACAATAACCAACCATTTTTTTATAATTGTTTACTAGGGAAAATTGGGAGAAATTGGAAACTAAAGCGGGAATATAAAATTCATTCTAACAAAATAATATAAACTGCAAATAACATGGTAGACGTAATTTTAGGACTTCAATGGGGAGATGAAGGGAAAGGTAAAATAGTAGATTATTTTGCTCCCAATTATGACGTCATTGCACGTTTTCAGGGCGGCGCCAATGCTGGTCATACATTGTATGTAAATGGGCAAAAGGTAGTGCTGCACCAGATACCGAGTGGTATTTTTCATGAAGATAAAATTAATCTGATTGGAAATGGAGTTGTATTGGATGCGGTAACGCTAAAAAAAGAGTGTGAAAAAGTAGCTTCCATGGGAGTTGATTACAAGAAGAATTTGTATATCAGTGAAAGGGCGCATTTAATTCTACCCACTCACAGGGCCCTAGATAAAGCAAGTGAATTGGCTAAGGGAAATGAAAAAATTGGTTCCACCTTAAAAGGTATTGGTCCAGCTTATATGGACAAAACCGGCCGAAATGGTTTAAGGGTGGGTGATTTACTGGATAAAGGATTTATATCCCAGTATATTAAAATAAGGCTAAAGCACCAGCGTTTGCTAGATAGTTACAATTTTCAGGAGGATATCAGCACTTGGGAGGATGAATTTTTTGAATCCATTGAATTACTGAAGGATTTCAAGATTGTAAATGGTGAATATTTCATTAATGATAAAATTCAACAAGGAAAAAAGGTATTGGCAGAAGGTGCACAGGGGTCTATGTTGGATGTTGATTTTGGCACTTTCCCTTTCGTAACTAGCAGTAGTACCATTTCAGCGGGTGTTTGTACTGGACTTGGCATTGCACCTCAAAAAATAAAAGATGTGTATGGTGTTTCCAAAGCATATTGTACCAGGGTGGGTAGTGGCCCTTTTCCTACCGAATTAAATGACGAAACGGGTGAGTTGATTCGTAAGATAGGAAGTGAGTTTGGTGCCACTACTGGCAGACCTCGCCGCTGTGGATGGATTGATCTAGTAGCTTTGAATTTTGCCTGTATGATCAATGGCGTTACCAAAATTATTATGACCAAAACTGATATACTTGATTCATTGCCCGAGCTAAATGTTTGTACCGGATATAACGTGAACGGGGAAGAAAAAAATTATGTACCTTTTCAGATGACACAAGTTAAAATTGATCCAGTTTTCAAAAGTTTTGCAGGTTGGGAAACAGATATTACTGGAATGAGTAAATATGACGAACTGCCAGAGAATATGAAAAATTACATAGAGTATATAAATAAATTTCTGAAAGTACCGGTAAAGTACATCAGCAATGGTCCGGGAAGAGACCAGATTATACTTGCTTGAGAAAAATAAAAAAAAATATGCCTTTTTTTTTGGCAATTTAAAAATCTATCAGAAATTTTACAGCATTAATAAGTTGATATATGGCTACCAAACCTGACAAAGTAAAAAAAACAACTCCCATTGACGAGGAGACTGCTCCAAAAAAATCAGCTGCAAAGCCTTCTTCTAAATCCAAAAAAGATGAGGAGGAAGATGAGGAAGAAGAAGATGATGCACCTTTAAAGAAAGGAAAAGCTGGCTCAAAAAAGAGCAAGGATGTTGATGAAGAGGAGGAGGATGGAGAGGAAGTGGATGAATGGGAAAAGGGAGAAGAGTCGGATGACTGGGATCCAGACTTTGATGAGTTTGATGTACCCAAGTCATCTGCTAAAAAATCTGCCGGTAAAAAATCTGCAAAGGATGAAGAAGATGATTTTAAAATTGAGGATGATTTTAAAGACCTTGGGTTTGATGATCTGGATGGCGGTGGTGGTTTTGATGATGAGGATGATTTTTAATTGCGCCCAAATTCGGTACTGATTGCCGATATGGAAAAATAAACAAGTGAAAAAAGCCATCTCTTTTCCGATAGATAATTTTATTGATTTCAGAAATAAAATGTTGAACTGGGTACAACCGTTCAACATTTTTTGTTTGCTGGATAACAGGCAGTATCATTTTGAAACACCTGCATTTGAATGCTTGTTGGCAGTGGGCTGCAAGCAAAAGATAGAAACTACTGCAGGCAATGCTTTTGAATTGCTCAAAGCGTTTTCAACTAATCAAAAAGATTGGATCTTTGGACACCTGGGCTATGATCTCAAAAATGAGACAGCAGCACTCAGTTCTAGTAATTTTGATGGAATTAACTTTTCAGACACCTGTTTTTTTGTACCCGAAATTGTATTGCAGTTAAAAGAGAATCAACTAATCATATATTGCGATACCAATGCCGAAGAAATATTTGCAGCGATTGAATCCAGTGCTTTTTGTATAGAAAAAGGTAAGTCGGCAGTGCTAGATATTCAGCACAGAATTTCTTCTGAGGAGTATACTGAAATTGTCAACAAATTGCAACAGCATATTTTGCGAGGGGATTGTTATGAAGTTAATTTTTGTCAAGAATTTTTTGCGACAAATACCTCTATTGATCCATTGTCTGTTTACTGTTCGTTGGTTACCCTTTCCCCTAATCCATTTTCTGCACTATACCGATTAAATGACAAATATTGTATTTGTGCAAGTCCTGAAAGGTATTTTAAAAAATTGGGCAGTAAAATATTTTCTCAGCCAATAAAGGGTACGGCTAAACGTAATTTATTAAACCCAGGGCTGGATGAATTAAGTAAACGGATTTTACAGAACAGCGAAAAGGAAAAAAGTGAAAATGTAATGGTGGTTGACTTGGTGAGAAATGATCTTAGTCGTGTTTGTAAACCTGGGACCGTTGAGGTGGAAGAGCTATTTGGAATTTATAGTTTTCCGCAGGTTCACCAGATGATTAGTACCATCACTGGGGAATTGGAGGAGGGGCTAGATTGGGTAGATGTGGCGAAAGCTACATTTCCTATGGGTAGCATGACGGGGGCTCCCAAAAAAAGTGTGTTGGAAATTATCGAGCGATACGAACAAACTAAAAGAGGATTGTTTTCCGGAGCGATTGGCTATGTAAACCCACAGGGGGATGCTGATTTCAATGTAGTAATCAGGAGTATTTTGTACAATGCATCTACTGAGTATGTATCTTTTCAGACTGGCAGCGCCATCACATTTTACTGTAATGCAGAGGAAGAATATGAGGAATGTATGCTAAAAGCAAAAGCGATGAAGCAGGTACTACAGCAACAATAATACCTTAGGATTTTTTCTTCTCTTTTTGAATAACTTTTTTTTCTATCGGAACAGCTGTGCCATTTAACAAAGCCTGAAGAGATTCATTTAGTATCGGGTATTTGTTGGCTACAAATAATTGCATTTTATCGGGAGGAAGCCGGAGTTCAAAAACACCTGAGGATGCCAAGCTGCCGTCAAAATCGGGGTTGAAGTGGTTGAACAGCACAATATCCATCGCAATGTTTTTTGCAATAATCAATGAATTGTATTTTCCTGAAATCGGCAGTACCTCAATTGCTAATAACTCTTCTGTAGATAAGTCAGCTTCCTTTTTTTTCCCATTTTGATTTAAATTAATAGCGAGGTTATTGGTCCCTAATGCAGTATTATCCGTTACACTGCTGGCACCCCCTGTTGTAGTAACACCCCCTGTTCCTTCCATAATGTAGTGGGTGGCAATAAAGCGTTTTACATAGGTTCTGGATTCTTCAGGAAGGTAGTATTGAAGGTTCCAGAAATTTTTGCTACCACTTTTTTTTATTGCGGCATTCACCCTGCCGGGGCCACCATTGTAAGCTGCCATTACCAGTAGCCAATCATGTAATTGTCGGTATAGTATTAATAAGTACCTAGCGGCAGCATGGGTGCTTTTATAATAATCCCTTCGTTCATCCTGAAAGCTATTTACCACCAATCCAACATCTCTTGCGGTATACGGCATAAATTGCCATGGTCCGCCTGCGCCTACCTGGCTGGTAGCAGCGGTACTTAAGTTCGATTCGATGACGGCAATATATTTCAATTCCTTAGGTAAGCCATATTGCTCTAATACCGTTTCAATTAAATTAAAATAGGGTTGGCCCCAGCTTTTCATTTTTTGCAAATAGGCACTATGGCTTTTCATGTAATCCTGTACAAAAAGTTCGGCATTCGGATTGATCTGGGCTTTGTAGGAAATACTGCTATTGTAATTGTAGTTGGTGAAAAGATTTTTAAAACCATATTTATTCACCTGGTTAAAAAATTGGACATTTTCTTTCTTCGGAATTTTTCTGGATGTAATGACCTCATCAATCAGCTGGTTCTCTCTGGCAGTATCTTCTTTGATGGTATCCTGTTTTATGGTGTCCTGAACGTATCGTTGTTGGGTATCTGACCTGCTAAGAGCAATGCCTGCAGTTGGATGTAGGAATAGAAAACATACAATCGATATCTGTAAAAATAGGTTCATTTTTTTCAGCTATTCACTCGTGTATTTTTTAAGTAGCGAAGCGGATAATTGCAAAAGGGTATCTTCTTCCAGTTTATTGGTGAGCACCTGAAGCCCAAAGGGCATACCATTGCTATGTTTAAATAAAGGTATGGATATTGCCGGCAGCCCAGTAAGATTAGCAAATACAGTATAAATGTCAGCTAGGTACATGGCAATGGGATCATCTGAATTTGCTCCAATGGGCATTGCAGTAGTCGGTGCAGTGGGCATAATAAGTGCATCATACTCACTGAATAGCAGATTTGTTTTTTTTGTCAATAGCCGCCTTACCTGCTGTGCCTTACTAAAATAAGCGTCGTAATGGCCTGCACTTAACACAAAAGTGCCTAGTAAAATTCTGCGTTTTACTTCTTTTCCAAATCCTTCGCTGCGGTTGCGTTTATAGAACTCGGTTAAATCTGCCACAGGTTTACTAGTTTGGTGGCCAAACCTTACGCCGTCATACCTACTCAAGTTACTACTAGCCTCTGCCGTGGTTAAAACGTAGTAGGCAGGAACAATATGGTCGAGCAAATCAAATTCAACAGGGGCTACGGTATGGCCATCCAGTTGCAATTGATCAATGAGCGCTAAAATCTTTTTTTGAATTTCTTTATCCAGAGATGGGTGGTTCAAAGCTTCCCTAAAATAAGCGATTCTATATTTTTTATTATTTTCGGCAGGTAAAAAATTCGACTTTTTCGGAATAGCATTCACCTCCATTTGCTGAGCAGATGATGGTATTGCGGTGCTATCATATTCGTCTTCGCCAGCAATCACTTCCAGTGTTAATGCGATATCGGCAATGTTGTTGCTAAAAATACCTATTTGATCGAAGGAGGAGGCGTAAGCAATTAAGCCATACCTTGAAATGCGGCCATAAGTGGGCTTTAAGCCAACAATGCCACAAAAGTCTGCTGGCTGCCTGACCGATCCTCCGGTGTCACTTCCTAAACTAACCATGCACATTCCCGCTTGAACGGCAACTGCACTACCCCCGGATGACCCTCCAGGAACCTTGGTTTCATCTGCGGCATTAAGCACATTCCCATAAGCCGAATTTTCATTGGTACTGCCCATTGCAAATTCATCGCAATTGCAATTGCCAATGATGATGGCGTCTTCATCCAATAGTCGCTGAATGGAAGTAGCGTTATATACGGAAACAAAACCGTTTAATATTTTTGAGCCAGCTGTAAGTGTATGGCCTTTGTAAGCCAACACATCTTTAATACCAATGACCACCCCGTGCAACCTTCCCGAAATACCTACTTCTTTTTGCTTGGCATCAAGTGCTGCCGCCTTTTGTATTGCTTCTTCAGTATATACTTGTATAAAAGCATTTAAATGCTCCTGCTGTTTGATCTTGTCTAGGTAATGCTTTACCATTGCCACACAAGTGGTTTCTCCAGAATGGAGCTGCTGATGGTAGGTTGCTATAGTAGTGAACAATTTGAAAACAGGATTAAGTTGCCTTTATAAAATTGGCTGAAGTAAAGGGCAGGAATCCTGTCATTTACTTCAGCCATGCGTTATTGTAATGAAGCGTAATTTATTTTGGTAATTCCTGGGCCTGCTTTGCTTGCTGAAGTTGTTGCCTTAATTCCCTTATTTCTTGTTCTTTGTCCTTCTCTTTCATACCTTCCTCAATTTCACTTTTTACGTTTTCTTTGGCATCTTTAAACTCGCGCATACCTTTACCAATTCCTTTCATTAGCTCAGGGATTTTTTTGCCACCAAATAGCAAAACAATTGCCAAAATAATAAATATCCACTCGGATCCACCAGGCATCCCAAATAATAAAACTGCTGCTAACACATTTGAAACTATCATAGTAATTGATTTGAAAAACAAATATAATTCAAATATTTGCTATTTAAACCGTTTTACTTAAAAACTATGTTGTAAACATGTTAATGTAAAAGTTTTTTTTGTTCACAGCTTTATAGCAATAGCACTTGATATGTCTACCGCAGGTAGCTTTTTTCTTACTTTTCAGTCAAGGAAAAATACTTTTTGTGTAGGGAAGCTGGATGGGAAATAAAAGGGAGAAATGCTGACCAGAAAATCTCCTTTCATTGTTAAATAAATGCAACTTTTTTTGTATGGACAAAAAAAAGCGAAATCCAAGAGGATTTCGCTTTTTAAATATTGTAAAGGGCTTACTTTTTAAGGGCAACAGCCATTCTCTTTTCTTGAATACGGGCACTTTTACCACTTCTTTCACGCAAATAAAACAATTTAGCCCGGCGTACTTTACCGACTTTATTCAAT
>CANJDY010000144.1 GCA_947472635.1 Chitinophagaceae bacterium | reverse complement strand
CTACTCCTATGAATACTAAAACCTACTCTCCGTCATTTTTTTCGGTCTTATCAAAGTTTTTCAACAACGTTTTTAAGAGCCTTTTTGAATCAAGCGATAAGCGAAACATCAAGCGTTTGCGCGATTATATCAATTCCTGATATTGTTTTGCAGGCTAGCTAAAAAGATATTCCACATCTGCCTTGCTCAATGCTTTTACAAAATTGACATCGTCAGAAATTAGTTCGCTGGCAAGTTTGCGTTTGCGTTCCTGCAGTTGCAGAATTTTATCTTCAATCGTATCAATACAGATCATACGATAAGCAAAGATGTTTTTCGTTTGTCCAATACGATGTGTTCGGTCAATAGCCTGCTGCTCTACTGCAGGATTCCACCATGGATCTACAATATAGACGTAATCTGCAGCTGTAAGGTTCAGACCCACTCCTCCCGCCTTTAATGAAATTAGGAATACCCGGCTTTCATCCTTATTTTGAAAATTATCAATCGCTTTTTGCCGGTCATTGATGCTGGTACTCCCATCAAAGTATTCAAACGGCACCCCTGCTTCCCGTAATTTATCTTTGATAAGAGAAAGCATTCCCAAGAATTGGGAGAATATCAATGCCTTGTGCTGTCCAATGTTTTCTCCAATTTCACGGGTTAATTCATCGAGTTTGATAGAATGATTGGGGAACTTTTCTTCTTCATTCAAAATTGCTGGGCTGTCGCAAATTTGTCTCAGCTTCATTAGGCCCTGCAAAATAGTCAGCTGTGATTTATCGATGCCCTGCTGATCAATAACCCCCATAATTTTATCTCGGTAGCTATTGCGATAGGCATCATAAATTTTCCGCTGCTCCTTATCCATTTCACAAAATAAAATGGTCTCCGTTTTTTCAGGCAAATCTTTTGCTACTTGCTCTTTAGTTCTTCGCAAAATAAAAGGATATAATAACTTTCTAAGATGATCTTTTTGATCTTGCTCGCCAAATTTATCAATAGGGTTAGCAAACTCATTTCGGAAAAAATCCATGCTCCCCAGCAATCCCGGATTGAGGAAATTCATTTGTGCAAAAATATCAAATGTGTTATTTTGAAGGGGAGTACCACTCATGCATACCCTGTTTTTTGCTATCAATAGACAAGCAGCTTTTGTTACTTTGGATGCCGGGTTTTTAATTGCCTGACTTTCATCCAACACTACATAATCAAACATTATTTTCATTAGCAGCTGGATATCACTTCGCAAAGTGCCGTAGGTAGTGATAATAATATTTGCATCCTGCAATGCTACAATATCCTTCGTACGAGTACTTCCATGGTGAATCCGCCAGGTAAGATCAGGCGTGAATTTTTTAATCTCATTTTCCCAATTATAGATCAAGGTAGTAGGACAAACCACGATGGCCGTCAATTTTCCTTCCTGGCTTTTGTAATGCTGTAACATGGTAAGTGCCTGAACTGTTTTACCCAATCCCATGTCATCTGCCAAAATACCTCCCCAGCCCACTTCATTTAAATAATTGAGCCACTGATAGCCTGCTATTTGATAAGGCCTAAGAATAGCCTGTAAATTAATTGGTGCTACAATTTCTGGAATATTTCTGAATTCCCTAATTCGCTCAAATTTTTCATCGAGTGCAAAACTTAATTCTGATGCATCCCGGTTTTGGTAAAGCTCATCAATCACACTCATGTGATATTTTGATAAACGGAGTTTGTCATTTTTGCCGTCGCCAACCTTAAATAACAGGGAGTATTTTTTAAGCCATTCATCCGGCAATATTCCCAATGTGCCGTCGCTAAGCTGAACAAAAGATTGCTTGGAGGCCAATGCCTTTTTGATTTCATTAATACCTACCCGCTGACCTTCAAAATCTAACTCCACTTTTGCATCAAACCAATCCAACCCGCTGCTTACATGAATATGTGTTGATGGCCTTGCTGTATTAAAACGAAAATTTCTGAGTGCTTCAAAACCAAATACAGGCACTTTCGATTCTTTCATAGAATCCACAAATAGGAAAAACCAATTGTTTTTTAATACTTCTGGGCCCTTTAATATTAAACTGTTTCCCTCCTCTGGGCGTATAAACTGCGAATGCAATGAACTTAGCTTGTCTAAGAATCGTAACTCCGCTTCTTTATTTCTATGAACCATCAAGATTTTGTCTCCGTCAGGAATGGTAATGGTATCCTTGTCCGATGCCTTTGTTTCAAAACCCTTGTATGTAAAAATGGGTTGAAATACAAGGTAGTCGCCCTTTTCTTGCAACATCAACTTCACTTCCGGCTCTCCGCTTTTTACTTCCTTAATGAGCGATTTGTCAAATTCTACCTTGTACTCTTTGGTTAGAGGCATGATGAGTTTCTGCATTTGCGCAGACCAGTTTTCTTTGGTAAGGACTATGCTCCCATTCTTAATAAATTTTTCGGCCTGCAATACATCTTCCGGTTTTTGCCAGAGGTAAAAAGTGTGATTGTATAAAAAAAGTATACTGTTGTAGCACTCGTTGTCAGCAACTGGTTGAGCCGCACCATTAATATTTAATCGGCATTGGAGCTCAAAATGATCTCCTTGTAATGCAATCTTAAACTGAGGTGCAATACAATTTTCACTCAACGCCACCTCCACTAGATTATCAGTTTTAAAAACTTTTTTCTCAGGTAAATAATAAACAAATGGGTTGCTTGTCTGCTCCTCAAATAATTTTTTTAGTTTGGGTTGAAAATATTCTGTAATCAACAACCTGGTTTCTTCGGGCAATTCATCCCCATCCGTTTGAATGATATTTTCCCATATTCCGCTAAACGGTGAATTTCTATTCAGGTATTTATTTACTTCCGATGTCTGTAGTTTTCGAATTTGCTGTAAAAGCATTTTGTCATCCTCGCTAAAGAGGTCGGTATTCACATATTTAGTAAGATCTAATTTTTCAGCTTTCCCGAGCAGCGCATTGCTTTTTTCATCTACATCCCCCTGAATAGCATCCACTACAAAATAAGGATAGGTTGCGGCATTAAAGTTAAAAACCAGTCCGAGTTTTTTATTCGCGGTAGGTATTGTTTCTAACTCTTCCATTTCAATAGGACGACTATCTTGCAGATAGGTTGGTCTAAAGGCAGGGACTGTCTGGGCAACTCTTTTGATGGATGTATCTAGTAAAATAAGAAACGGTTTTCCCTCTTTATATACAAACTCAAATTTTCCTGTTAGGTCATCAGATAAATTATATCCATATATCTGTAACAGTTTGTTTTTTTCTTTATCCCAGTTACGAATGGTATCGAAATAATAAGGGCCGTATTGCCTGAATAACTGAAGAAATAAAGTCGTCTTATGCACACATAGCGGATAGGATGTTTCGGCACATTTGCAGGAGCTGTCAAAATTTCGTTCGTCATTTTTTTGAATCACTATCGGAAACAACTGCCCATCAAGACGCAATTCTGCTTCTACTCTTTCATTAGCCGAAACAAGGATGGTAGCCTTGGTTGTTTCCAATATGGATTCTGCAGCATCATAGATCTCTGGCGAACAAAGCAGACGGATGGTCTTCAAATCAATGTACTTCATTTTTGCCACCGTATGCCGCTGGCTATAGACAGCACTGTTGCTACCTAACATATTTTTATCTATCAATTCCTGTAACTGGAAAAGAGCCGCTACCTCATGGCGGCAAATATCACCAATATTATAAGGGCAGCTGCAGCGGAGGGATAGTGACTGGGGATCCGTATATTTTTGAACATTGACTTTATAATACGTACTATAGATATCATCTTTAACCCTAAATACCACGCCATTAAGCAATTCGTCATGTTCTACCAACTCAACGTTACCAATACCATGAATTTTTTTTCCTCTTCGGATAACCTCATCGGAACCGGTATTGTAAACATATTTGATTAAATGGGATAGCGCCAAAATAAATCCGGTTTTACTGTACTAAGTGAAATTGAAACCCCTTTTCAGTGGAATGACCCATTCAGAAAAGAGCAATTTGCAAAATTAAAGAAAAACTGCTTGAAAGAGATGACATCTTTTAAAAGATGTCGACTAAAGACTGCCTTTTACTAGTTTCCCCCCTTCATACAGGCACAATACGTTGGCTTTATCCGCTGTAAGACAATACCGAATATCCTTTTCAAGCCCCAATCGGGAAAGTCGGTGATAATGGGAGGCGTTTTTTGCTTTCATAAATTCATATAAATCCTCTTGGGCATCGTTGAACATGGTTTCGGCCATTTGAGACGAATCGCAATTTATATGAAAATGTGTTTTAATACGACTAATTACTGCACCAGCAAACAAACTGTCTTCAATGTTGACCCTGTCTTTCCAGGCGGCACAGGCCAATATTACTGGCATTTTCATAGCCACCAGGTAATCGCATACAGCTGAAAGATTGGGAAAGGAGCCGGTAATAATCCCCTTGGCCCCCTTTTCCAATGCCATGTGCAATAATTTTGTACCATTGGTAGTAGTAAGTACTAAAGTTTTGCCACCAATAAATTCCGGTGGATATTCAAAAGGAGAATTCCCGTGAGATAAACCCTCGGCAATCAATCCGTCCCTTTCGCCTGCTGTAATGCCTGCTATTTGCTTGCCCAAACGTATACATTCTGCTACGCTATCTACAGGAATAATATTTTTTGCGCCATTGTGTAATGCAGTTGCAATAGTAGAAGTTGCCCTCAATACATCAATGATTACAACCACACTGCTGCTAACATCATACAAATGCAATAATGCAGGAGACAATGCAGTAAATAAAGGGGGTTTTTCGTCTTTCATTTATTTTATTTAATTCAAAATCGCTTTCCACTTGCTTGTTTCAGCATATTGCTTAATTACCTCATTTCGATATAAGAGCAATTTATGCAAATAACTAGTTAGGAATAGTTTCTCTGCTAATTGCCCGATTACTCCATAAGGAGTTTCGAATTCAATTACATCAATCAAAAAAGTGCCATTATTAATTGGCTTAAAATAATGTTCGTGCCGAAAACTTTTAAAGTCCCCATGAACCATTTGAACTGTAAAATGATGAGGAAATTCCATACTGGTAATTTTAGTTGTAAACTTCCTGACTTTATAGAGATGTTTGGCCTGCCAGGTTACCGTTTCATTTTCGTTGATAAGCCCCGTGGTAACACCTGCTATTGCCTTTTCATAGGTGTTGGAAGAAGCTATTCTATGCAAATTGACACTACGACTTAGGTCAAACACTCGCTCAGCAGGTGCATTGATTAGCGTAGTGAGGTGAATTTTTGCCATAGTAAAAATTAGCTGATAATTTTCAAATTGATCAATGCATTACAACAAGCCACTTTTTTATAAAATTTGATTCAAATACCCTCCGATGATTTTTTCTAATGAATGAGTAAGGACTTTCAGTTTTAAGATAAAATAGTTATCAGTTAGACAAACGGCATTTTAACCACTTTTGCTTTCAGCAAAGCATTACGGATGCTGATGTAAATTTCACTGTCAATCGATGCGAAATCAAAAGCTACATAACCCATACCGATTGCCTTGCACAATGTAGGAGATTGTGTTCCAGAAGTAACCTTCCCAATAATATTACCTTCCGAATCCATGATTTCATGATCATGGCGAGCGATGCCTCTATCGATCATTTCGAAACCTACCAATTTTTTTGTTACCCCACCAGCCTTTTGAGATTCAAAAAAAGATTGGTTGGTGAAGTCCTTGGTGAATTTGGTAATCCATCCTAAGCCGGCCTCTAGCGGTGAGGTAGTATCGTTAATGTCATTTCCGTATAAACAAAAACCCATCTCAAGTCGCAATGTATCTCTTGCGCCCAGTCCGATTGGCTTGATGCCATGCGAAGCCCCAGCAGCAAATATTGCATTCCAAATAATATCAGCTGCCTTGTCTTTGTCTTCAAAATAAATTTCAACACCCCCTGCCCCTGTATAACCGGTTGCACTGATGATTACATTGTCAATCCCAGCAAAATTTGTCCTGATAAAAGTATAATACTTCAAATTCAAAATATCCGTGGTAGTCAATGATTGTAGTATTTGGGTTGCATTTGGACCCTGAATAGCCAGTAAACAGGTCTTGTCAGATATATTATGCATCTCCACCCCTTTTTCATTGAAGCTGCTAATCCAGTTCCAGTCCTTATCGATATTACCCGCATTTACCACTAGCATATAGGACTTGTTGGGTTCTAAGCAGTACACCAGCAGGTCATCTACAATTCCCCCTTCCCTATTAGGCAGACAACTGTACTGGGCCTGACCAGCAGTCAATTTAGCTGCATCATTGGTAGTAACTCTTTGAATCAAGTCGAGCGCATTTTCACCCTTTAAAATAAACTCCCCCATATGACTTACATCAAACACACCGGCATTGGTTCTAACAGCAGCATGTTCATCGTTGATGCCCGAGTAACTAATAGGCATATTAAATCCTGCAAATGAAGCCATCTTAGCCCCCATTGCTATGTGTTTTTCGGTAAATGGTGTGTTTTTCATGAATGCTTAATTATAAAATTGCGTTGAAATTTTGATGACAAATGTAAAATAAAAAAAATTGGCAGCGCTAATTAAGCATAGGCTGCCATTATTCCTACCATTTAGCTATTGCTAGGCAGGTTTGAAGTGGTTGGAAAAGACTAATCGATATTTACCAAAAGAAGATACGACTGCAAATAATACCCACGCAATGCTTCGGGTATAGTTTTGCTTGCAGCGATTTTTTCCAGTTGCTGTTGAATTTGCTCTTTTTCTTTTTGCAATGAATCCCTCATCCGCTTTTTATCCATCTCTATTTTCATTCGAATTGAATCCATACGCTTTTCTATTTCTTTTTTTAAATCATTCTCCTCTCCCTCTATTTGAATGCCATTCACATCAATTGAAACTTTATATCCATTTTCATCTAGATAGATTCCTTTGCCATTAATTTTAACCTTGGTTTTTCCGCCATTTTTTGAGTTATCAGCTGGCTCTCCATCTAAAGTATACAAACCATCTGAGTTCATTATATACTCTACATTTTGTCGCCATCCTCTTTCTTCTTGATCATCATATAAATTGTCATTAGTAGAATTTTCAAAAAGAAATATACCATTCCAATTCAAACTACGGTCAATCTTAATTCTTTTTCCTTCGGGCACATATACGTTTATGATTACACCCTGATTACGAAATTTATTTTTTTGAGTAATCCCAATACCTTTATCCAATTGCAAT
>CANJDY010000143.1 GCA_947472635.1 Chitinophagaceae bacterium | reverse complement strand
GTAAATCAATGTTCTACCAAAAGAAGGAATACAACGCAACCAATATACCTCCAATGATTAATGCTCCTACAGCAAAGCTATTGTTCATTTTAAACATTGAGCGATCAACCTCTAGGCCATTGGGAGTTACCCCTCTTCTATTTTCAATGATGCTGATGATATACATTACAATAACACAAATAGCAAATACAAAACCCATCCTATCTAAAAAAGGAATTTCATACAGCATATTTCCATTTGACTGCTTCACAAGTGTTGCAAATCCTAGGGGTTCTAGAAAAGAAAGATTAATAATGGAAGGAATGAATTTAAAAAATATCGATAGACCAAAGCCTCCTACTGTAGCAAACAAAGCCGCGTTGGAAGTGGTTTTTTTCCAAAAGAAACCTAGTATAAACATGGCAAAAATTCCCGGACTAACAAAGCCGGTGTATTCCTGAATAAATTCAAAGCCCCCTTTTTTATCAATTCCCATAAATGGAGATAAAAGACAAGCAATTAACATGGCCACCAATACAGCAATTTTCCCTGTTTTGACCATCTGTATTTCTGTAGCATTTACATTGAGTTTTTTCTTATAAATATCCAATGTAAAAATGGTGGAAATACTATTTGCTTTACCTGCCAACGAGGCCACGATAGCTGCCGTCAATGCGGCAAATGCGAGTCCTTTTAAACCAGCAGGCAACAGATTCAGTAACACTGGATAGGCTTTATCTTGCACCAACTCACCATTCACCATCATTTCTGTATGGAAATAACCCTCTTGGTATAAAACATACGCTGCGATACCTGGTAAAACAACAATTACCGGCATTAATAATTTCAAGAAAGCAGCGAATAAAATACCACTTCTAGCAGTTTTTAGATCGGCACCCAATGCACGTTGTGTAATGTATTGATTGCATCCCCAATAGTTCAAATTTACAATCCACATTCCACCTACTAATACCGTTAGTCCAGGCAAACTTGGATAATTGGAATTGTCACTTTTAAAGATCATGTGAAAATGGTCATCCGATTTTTCCATCATCATTTTAAATCCGTTAACAACTCCGCTAGTATGGTAATGATCTGCCACCATAGTTAGCGCAATGTAGGTAGTTACTAATCCACCTAATATTAAAAAGAAAACTTGTATCACATCCGTATATCCGATTACTTTCATACCTCCAAGTGTGATAATAATAGCAAAAATTGCTAACCCGTACATACACACATATAAATTGATACCAGAAATACTACTGATAGCCAAAGCACCTAGGTATAAAATGGAAGTGAGGTTCACCACCACATATAATAACAACCAAAAAACGGCCATAATCATTGCTACAGTTGAATTATAGCGTTGATTTAAAAACTGTGGCATGGTGTATATCTTATTCTTGAGATAAACAGGAATAAAGAAAATGGCCACAATCATGAGTGTGGCGGCAGCCATCCATTCGTAGGTGGAAATAGCCAATCCCATTTTAAATCCATTTCCACTCATTCCAATAAACTGCTCTGCACTAATATTGCTGGCAATAAGCGATGCACCAATGGCCCACCAGGTAAGGGAACCCTCCGCCAAAAAATAATCATGCGATGCGGAAACAGTAGCCTTCTTTTTTTTGTAGTACACCATATAGCCGTAACCTGCTACGATAAGAAAATAAACTAGAAAAACTAGGTAGTCTTGGGTTTGTAAGGTATTCATATAGAAATTAATTTTAAAGATAAAAAATACTCGACTGAAAGTACTTGCACTTTATACAAAAGCACTTCGCAATAATTCATTAAATATAACCTACATTTTTGATAAAAAACGATTCAGTTGCTGATCTGAATAGTCTTCTACGAAGCAAAGTATATTTTTATATTGACTAAACTCCTCTGCGGTATGCATCGTCGTTATTACTACTGCTTGCATACCCGCATTTTCAGCTGCAGCTACCCCCTTTGGAGCATCTTCAAATACAATGCAATGCTCGGGTCTCCTATTCAGCTGATCAGCACATTTTAAATAAGTCTCTGGATGCGGTTTGCTATAATGCACATCATCTGCACTTACGACAGATTTGAAATAGGGACGGATATTTAATCCGTCTAGTACAAAATCAATATTAAACATAATTGCGGCTGAACCTATTGCCATTGGTATCCCATTGGCATAAGCTGAATCAAGAAAACTGCTAAGCCCCTTGATTAGGCTAAGTTGGGGTTGATACTCTTTTTGATAAGTAGTTTCTTTTTCAATGGACATCCTCTTTTTTTCTTCCACTGAAAAGCGGCCAGGAAATATCCGCTCAAGCAATTCGTCATTTTTACCATAGCATTCTTCCTTCATTTGCTGCAAACTTAAATTTGCACCCAACTCAGTAAGAATTTTATGCCACGCTTTGATATGATATTGCATATCGTCTATCATGGTGCCATTTAGATCAAATAAAAAAGCAGTAGCCTGTTGCATCGTGTAATCTCGTTGGATATTAGACATTCATCATTAATAAGGCATTGCGCTTAGTTAACACCCAGTTCAATGATATCATTATATGAAACCACTGCGAACTGAACAATTTCAGGTAGAAACAATTGAATGAAATAACTTTCATTCACCATTCACCATTCACCATTCACCATTCACCATTCACCTAAATAAATCGATTGATAATATTTTCAAAATACTCCTGTTTACCACTAGTTTTTGCCGGTTCGCCATTTTCAATGGCAAAAGCCCTAAGATCTTCTAATGTTAATTTACCCTCTTCAAATGCTTTACCATTTCCGTTGTCAAAACTGGCATAGCGATCGGTACGTAATTTTTTATAGTCGCTTTTATGAAGAATATTGTCCGCAATAATTAGTGCCCTTGCAAAACTATCTATCCCCCCAATATGTGCATGAAATAAATCTGCGGAATCTGTTGAATTTCTTCTGATTTTAGCATCAAAGTTAATACCTCCACCAGCAAAACCACCGGCTTCAAGAATCACCAGCATGGATTCTACTAGCTCGTTAATGTTATTAGGAAACTGGTCAGTATCCCAGCCATTTTGATAATCCCCTCTATTGGCATCCATACTTCCCAGCATACCTGCATCCGCAGCAACCTGCAATTCATGCTGAAAAGTATGTCCTGCAAGCGTTGCATGGTTTACTTCGATGTTTATTTTAAAATCATTTAGCAAATCGTATTGACGCAAAAATCCGATTACTGTTTCGCAATCATAATCATACTGGTGTTTACTAGGTTCACAAGGCTTAGGCTCGATAAAGAATGTCCCTTTAAAGCCATTTTTACGAGCATAGTCTTTTGCAGTATGTAAAAATTTAGCAAGGTGCTCTTTCTCTCTTTTCATGTTAGTGTTGAGCAAACTCATATAACCTTCACGACCTCCCCAAAAAACATAATTCTCTCCCTTTAATTCAATCGTTGCATCCAAAGCTGCCTTTACCTGTGCCCCACCATGAGCCAATACATGAAAATCTGGATTGGTAGAAGCTCCATTCATATAACGGCGATTGGAAAATAAATTAGCGGTGCCCCATAACAACTTCACTCCACTAGCTGCTTGTTTTTGTTGTAGATACGCTGTTAGCGCCTGCAACCTTTTTTCATTATCCAATACATCATTGGTATAATCTACTACATCTACATCGTGAAAACAGTAATAAGGAAGCCCCAATTTAGTAATAAATTCAAAAGCTGCATCTGCTTTATCCTTTGCTCTTTCTACTGCATCTGCCTTTTCATTCCAAGGATGTAGATGGGTAGCTTCTCCAAAAGGATCTGCTCCATTGCCAACAAAAGAATGCCAATAAGCACAGGCAAATCGTAAATATTCTTTCATAGGCTTGCCGGCCACTATTTTATTTTCATCATACCAGCGATATGCTAATGGATTATCACTTTCGATTCCTTCGAATTTAACCTGCGAGATTCCCTTAAAAAATTCTTTGTTTCCGATTACTACTGACATACGTTTTGATTTGCCTCTACCCATTTACAAGTTGGATAAAGATGTTTTAAATTTATTTAATGAAAAAAATTATTCAAATGATTGTTATTAAATTAATAAAATAGCTGTTCTTACTGTCACTTTATTTCAATCCGATTACTAATAGCCATCAAAATTGAAATTAGATTAACTCCTTCCATTCGCTGTACAATTGATCATACAATTTACTTTGCGTTGGTTCCACCAAATCAATCGGGATAGAATTGCTAAATGCATCTTTGGGTGAATTGTAAAAACCAACCCCTATTCCAGCACCTTTAGCAGCACCTACACTTCCATCACAATCATGCAGTTCAACAGGGATATTGGTAGCATTCACAAAACAATTGGTAAAAACATCGCTCAAAAACATATTGGCTTTACCTGCTCGAATAACTGAAGGCTGCATTCCATTTTCCCGCATAATATCTACACCATACCGAAAAGCAAAAGCAATACCCTCTTGTGCAGCCCTGAATAAATGAGCTGGTCCATGCACATTGAAATCAATCTGGTGAATATGGCTTTGCACCAGTTTGTTTCCCAGCATTCGTTCAGCACCGTTACCAAAAGGTAACATGCGTAATCCATTGCTACCAGCTTCAATAGTGGCGGCAGCTTCATTCATTTGCTGATAAGAATAAAGATTGCCGGTTACTTTTTTTATCCAGCTATTTAAAATGCCTGTTCCATTGATACAAAGTAGTACCCCAATCCTTTTCTGCTCTTCCAAATAATTGACATGGGCAAAACTATTGATTCTAGATTGTTGGTCATACACCAATTGGTCACTTACGCCATAAATAACCCCGGATGTTCCTGCTGTGGCTGCCACTTCACCAGGCTCGAGCACGTTCAATGACAAGGCATTATTGGGCTGGTCACCAGCCTTGTAAGTAACGGGAATGCCTGCCTGCAGTGACAAACGACTGGCAATCGAGGGTAAGATGGTACCATGTGAAGTAAACACTTCCTTTATATCAGGAACGATGGAGGTCTCAAAACCAAAATAATTAAATACATCTTTGGACAGTTCCTGTTCTTTAAAATCCCAGAAAACGCCTTCACTCAATGCAGCAATACTAGTGGTAATTTGGCCGGTTAGTTTCATGGCTATAAAATCGCCGGGCAACATAATTTTATCAATCAATGCGAAGCGTTCAGGCTCATTCTCTTTTACCCATGCAAGCTTGGCTGCTGTAAAATTTCCTGGAGAATTAAGCAGATGTTCCAATGACCTTTCATGGCCAATGGCATCAAAGGCATTGTTACCAATTTCAACTGCCCTACTATCACACCAAATAATACTATCGCGCAAAACCTGTTGCTGCTTATCTACACATACCAAGCCATGCATTTGATAGGCAATACCAATAGCCTTAATATCGGAAGGGTCATATTTTTTTCCAGCATGCGCTTTGAGAATCGCCTGTTGAACATTTTCCCACCATAATTCGGGACTTTGTTCTGCCCACCCTTTTTGAAGAGAAGTGATGCCGGTTTCTACTTCTGGATACTGGACAGTAGCAATACAATTTTGCGTTTGCGCATCAACGATGGCAACTTTAATGGATGAAGTTCCAATATCAATACCTAATAATAGCATACAAAAAATTTAAAGACTGCTAAAATACAATTGTTATTTGAAACCATAAAGTTTATCCATTTTATAATGGATTACAACTGCTATCGATGAAAACTTTCACTTACAAACTTCAACACTTCCGGTAGTGCAGATCTCCAATAAGGCCAATTGTGTGCTCCATTCCTAATCCTGAACTCATGCTTCACTTTTCTATCCATCAAAATAGCATGCAGGTCCATATTTCCCTTTACTAAAGAATCATCGTCTCCGCAATCAATATAAAAGCGCACCTGACTCAACTGATCCACAGCTACAATAGCAGCCAGCTTAAAAATTGAATTTTTATTCCAAGTTTCGGTTAGCCGATTTTTGCCTGAAAGCTCGGTTCCAAACAATTCATTGAACTTGTAATTTCTCCAAGCTTCCTCGGTCATTTCTACAATATGGTCATCATTCCAAATGGCGGCACTTAAAGGTGCACATGCTGAAAACAGGTTGGGGTGCTTCATTGCGTAAATCAATGAACCATACCCTCCCATAGAAAGTCCAGCTACAGCGCGGTATTGCTTATTAGTTCTGGTTCTATAAACAGAATCGACATACGGAATAAATTCATTTACAAAAAAATCTTCATACCGAACTTTTCCTCTCGCATCGTTGATATACCAAGAAACGCCTGCATCCGGAATGGCTATTATCATTTGGGTGGCGTCTCCTTTTGCTATCGTTTCGTTTGCTATTTTTTGTACCTCGCCAAATTGGACCCAGCCAGTTTCGTCATCCGAATAACCATGCAATAAATACAATACGGGATATTTTCTTTGGGAAGTTTCATAGTCAGAGGGAAGGTAAATAGAATACCTAACTTCTTTTCCTAACACCCTACTTTTAATGGATAAACTTTCCACGATTTTACCTTGGGAAAAGGCAAGTACTGAAATGAAGAATAGTAAAAAGAAGGAGATTATTTTTTTCATACAATGACTTAAAATGGGTAATCGAAAAATTAAAAAGTGATGATTCAAGGATTATAAAATTTTAACCGAATGGGTAAGTGCAAGAAATATTATACAATATTTATTGGCCGACCATTGATAACTGCTGCTACATTTTCTAGTGTTGTTTGCATCAACCGTCTTCTTGCCTCAAAACTTATCCAGGCATTGTGTGGCGTAATGATACAATGGGCAATCCCTAGCAATGGATTTTCGGGAACGGGAGGTTCTGAACTCAATACATCTAATGCAGCACCAGCAATTTTATTTTGTAGTAAAGCTTCTGCAAGATCCTTTTCAACGATTAACTGCCCTCTTGACGCATTGATTAGGTAGGCAGATGGTTTCATTAATGCAAGTAGTTCTTTATTTATGAACCCGTTATTGTCTGACGTAAGCGGGCAATGAATTGAAATAAAATCAGCCTGAGCAAATAACTCGTGTAGACTAACTTCAGCGAAATTTTCCAATCCTTTTTTACCACGGTAATAGATAACTTTCATCCCAAATGCCATTGCTATCGTTGCCAGTTGAGTTCCTATTTTACCAAGTCCAATTATGCCGAGGGTCGTATCCTTCAATTCTTTAATCGGCCCTTTGGTATAGCACCAATCGGCTGACCGGACCCAATCCCCTGCCCTCACAGAAGCGGAATGGATACCC
>CANJDY010000142.1 GCA_947472635.1 Chitinophagaceae bacterium | reverse complement strand
ACCATTATTTTCACCATAATATTCCCTTGCGCCTCTACCACCAGAAAAACGGTAGTCAAATGGTTCTATGAAAATTCCGTCTTTATTTTTAGGATGAAAAAAATGGGTTTGGTGATTGAAAACATTTCTGTAATTGTAAGATTGATTCAAATAATAATGATAAGCAGCCGTGTCTCCTAAATTATTCGCCAATTGAGATAAACACCATTGATCATAAGAGGTTCCTAGAGTAACAGCAATCGGCTGTCTTTTCTCACCTTGATTTACTTCTGACACTGTTTCTTTTTCATCAATAGCCAAAGCAGGTATGTATCCATTTTTTTTATAAAAATCATCCAACCAACCAGCAGGTTTACCAGACCATGGCGCTAGTGTTTTCTCTTCAATACCCTTTTTACAAGCAGTATAGGCCTTGTGTAAATCAAAATCATGTAAGCCTTTTGCAAATGCATCCGCCACAGTAGCCACTGCATGATTGGAATTCATTCTTCTTGAATCGCCAGTTACTTCAGGAAAAGTTGGCATCCAAAAATGATCCATTTGTTCCGCCATTCGAATATATGATTGAATAATATTAGTTTCAACTTTTGGATTTACTAATATTCGTAAAGGATGTGCTGCCCGATAGGTATCCCAGATCCAATCATCTGTATAAAAAGGCTGGCCGTTATCAGCATGTACTTTACCATCAAATGCACTGAAATAATTCCCATCTTCACTCATATTTACAGGACGTTCTAAACAGCGATACATCGAAGTATAGAAAACAGTTTTATTATCCATATTGTTATCCGTAACTTCTATTTTGCCTAAAGCCTCATTCCATATTTTCCTTCCCGAATTCGCTAGGGATTGCAAATCATAATTTTTAATCTCACGGACTAAATTTCTTTTGGCTTGCGGTACACTAATAAAAGAAACCCCATAACGCAAGCTGATTTTCTGCGCTTTATTGCCAAAATAAATTTTTACAGTAGAACTGTCTTTGGTAATACTAATAGGATGCTGTTGGGTCTCAACATAAATAAACACTTTTATTTTATTCTTTAATTGCTGATAACCACTAACCGAATTGTCTTTAATTTCAAATGCCCCGTTTCGTGTAGTTAGAATTAGATAGGCTGGCTTATTCTGTGTAAAATTTATTTCGTAAATAGCAGACTGGTGAGAAGGTGCATATTTTATTTCTGTACCAGCTTCATCTAACCGAACTTCGTAATAATAAGGCTTTACAATTTCATTTTCATAAGTGAAAGAAATAATTGGCTTTATTGCTGCAGGATCCCCCTGATAAGGGCTTAGGCTAAATGCCGAACTTCCGCGATGACTAGTTACTATTAAAGGAAGACCTTTCAACACATCACCTGTATAATCACCTCGTTCCGGATATACGCGCAATAGACTGTTTGGCAAATGAATTGTAGGAAATGTTGGAACCAATAAATGACTGATATTGCCAATATATGGGTTTACATAGTCTACAGGTTGTTGCTTGAATGTTTTAGAGGTATGAAATACCGGAGATTGCGCCATAGAATAGCAGCTGCTTATTACAAATAATACAATGGTAAATATAAATTTCATAGAACTGTTAAGATGAAATAGAATTATTTTTTTAAGGGTTTATTAATTACAGAAACAGTCAATAGTCCTATTTGATTACTTTTTTTGGGCTGCTTTTTCAGCAACCATTTTTATCACTGCAATATCACTCCATTCTTGCGTATGCCCAGCCATTGGAGTAAAAGATATTTTTGCATCTGATTTAGGATTACTAGTGCCATCTAAATATTTTTTAAAATAACGAGTAGCCACATTAGAATACAATCCATCCATATCGCCAGTCCAAATCCAAATTTTTCCCTGCAATTTAGGGCCTAGTGTAGACCAGTTTTTTTCTAGTACTTTTTTCAAATCATATTTCTCCCATTGCTTGGCAATTTCGTGGTCAATATTTCCAGTAACAGGGTCAAATAGTAAGGAAGGAAGACCATCTGCACCCTTCGGACCAAATACCGCATTGTAGGCGCCAAATTGACCACCAGAAACGCGATAGTCGCCAGTTCTGCTATTGGTGTTTTCTCCATGAATCCAGTCTTTCATTGAGAAAGTTGGTTCTCCATTCGTAGTACGTTTGCCAGGTTGTAAGTAGCCAAACTTATTATAGAAAATGGTTTCATCATGGTAGATATCAATTAAACCATAGTGTTCGAAATCAATGGGGTCTGGACTATACGCCCAGGTTCCATCAAAAAAGTCGGGATAGAAAACTTGTAATCCTACAGCAATCCAACCGCCAGTTGATTTACCAGCTAAATATCGATTTTTGGTTTCAGGTTGATAGTGAACTAATTTTTCAATGGCTGGTATCAATTCTTCAGTAAGTGCTTTCCCGCAAGGCCCATTGTTATCTGAATCTACTTGATAAGTATCTCCATATGGGCCTTGTGAATCTAAAAATACATAAATCACTTGTGGTGTATTTTTTGAAAACCACCAATCTGTAAACTCTTTTTGCATCATTCCATTGATAGAGTGGGCTCTTCCATTCAGTCCGGGTGCACGATAGCAGATAGGATATTGTTTGTTAGGATTGTCAAAATAACCTGATGGCAATAATACAGCTGCTTTAATTTTTCGGGGACTACCAAAGAATTCTGATAAATATTTACTGGTAATTTCTACAGATTTCACAAAAGGATGGTTGATTATAACAATAGGTGGAATAATAGATTGCAAGGTAAGCGTTGATTTTACATGACTTGATAAAGTAAAAGAATCAACTTCACTATATAAATTCCCTTCTACATTTTCATTACCATCAGTAATGTTTTGTTTATATACTACTTGACAAAAATATTTTTCTGAAAAATGATTTTTTAATTTATTTGCTCCATTAATTAATACATTTTTCCTTTTAGTATCAATCACAAAAATATTTGATCTATTCCAGTCTGATGGTGTAACACCAATAGTTACTTCAGAATTACTTCTTGGTTCTTTACCATTTTGACTAGTTATATGACACAACAATCTGCCACCTTGCAAAAAATGTTGTTGCATTGCTGGAGAAACCGATACCCTTACCTTTATAGAAATAGTTTCTTGAGCATTTACACTTGATATTGCCATCAATAAACAAATCAGAAATAAAACCGTACACCTAGCATTCATTTTGAATTATTTAAATTTTTAATAATAAGAAGGGGATTATTTAACATACGAAGCTGGTTGCTTACTGAAAATTTCTTTGATTTTATTCATATCAAATTTTTTAGATCGATCATAATTGTAAATACCGTTCTGTTCTTGTTCTACATCTGTTAATTGCGTATAACAATAGCCCGACATATTTTCTATACTTAAAATTACATTGGTTAATTTCCCCAATCTATCATACAACTCGTCAAGACTTTTGGGTCCATTTCCATAACCCCATGAATTGCCAGCAAATGCATTGCCTACTACCCATTTAATTCCACCATATTCATCTAAGAAATAAGGCTGGCCACCATAGGCTATTTGTTTTTTGGTATTAATAAACACGGGGCCTTTTTTGGAAGGACTTAGTTGCTTAAATAATGAATCGGGGTTTTGTTCGTAATTATGTGAAGTATATAAATCAGTGATTACATGAAAATAACCACTAGCTTCATTTACAGGGCGAGTAGGGTCAATTGTTTTTGTTAATGCATATGCATCTGATAACATTCTATTGTGCTGAATACCACCATCTGTTTCATTAAAAGGCGTCCAAGCTATAATTGATGGATAGTTTCTATCTCTTCGAACTATTTCACTCCATTCACTCAACATATTTCTAGCAGACTCAATATCATTATTGTCTATTCCCCAACTAGACGACTCTCCCCAAGTTAAATAGCCCATTTTATCGGCCCAGTAATGAAACCTTTCTTCAAAAACTTTTTGGTGTAAGCGAGCCCCATTAAATCCAGCATCCATTGAAAGCTGAATATCATTTTTTAAAGCGGCATCAGTGGGTGCCGTCCAAATACCATCAGGATAAAACCCTTGGTCTAATACAAATCTTAAAAAAATGGGTTTGTTATTTAAGAAAATTTTATTCCCTTCAATATGTACTTTACGCATGCCTGCATATCCCTTTACTTCATCGGATACTGAATTATTTTTATCAATTACTTGATATACTACATCATATAAAAAAGGAGATTCAGGAGACCATGTTTTGGGTTTAGGAATGGAAATACTGTTGGCTATATTATCACCAGCCAATATTTCTTGTTGTGCAATAACTTTATTGCCATCTAATATTTTAACCAGGAATTTCATGCCGCGCTCTACACTATAAAATTGGGGCTGGAAACTAAACTTACCATTGTCTAAATCTGGAACCACATAGCAATCTTTGATGCCATTTTTGGCCACGGCTTCCATCCAAACAGTTTGCCAAATACCTGTTGTGCGCGTGTAATTACAACCTTCTGAATTCAAAGATAGGCATTGCTTTCCTGCTGGCTGGTGATTAGAACGAACATCATCAATAACTGACAATACTAAATTATGGGTATTCCCTGCTGTAACAAACTTAGTAATATCATAACTAAATGAAACGGTACCTCCAAAATGTCGACCAACCAATATACCATCTATGTATAAAGCACTTTGGTAATCTACTCCACCAAAATGTAGGATATACTTTTTGCCATCCCAAGATTTTGGAATAGTTACACTTCTTTGATACCACATGGCATCAATAAAATCGGTATACCCTACGCCAGACAATTTACTTTCTGGACAAAAAGGAACAATTATTTTATTTTTAAAACCTTTTGAATTTTGATAACCACTTTGAATACCAGATTTACCAAAATCAAATGTATAGGTCCATTCACCATTCAGGTTGACCCAATCATGTCTTTCAAACTGGGGTCGCGGATATTCGGAACGGGGGATGATTTGACAAAAAACACTACCCTTAGCGAATAACAAAAAGATAATAAAAAATTGAAATTTAACGAAGGATTGAAACCATTTTTTCATAAAAAATTAAATTAAATTAAGAAATAAAAATATTTGTAATTAGCAATAACGCTAATCCTCATTGTCCTTAGCTTTTGATTTTCTACCTATATTCTTAGGCGGGTATAAAATTTCAGCATGTACTTTTTCAAGATAAGCCATTAATCTGGTATCTAACTCTTTGACTTTATCGGGAAGTTCTTTTGATAAATCAATTAATTCCCCTAAGTCATCCTTTAAATTGAAAAGCTCCATTTTATTTAATTTCCAAAATTTTATTAGCTTATAATTGCCTATCCGAATGGAAGAATGAGGCTTTCCAAAATAATGAAATATTAATGCGTCATCGCTCCTTTTGAAATTTGCAGCATTCCCGTTTTCAAGTAAGGGCTTGAAACTGGTACCATCTAAATTAGGTGGCAGTGGTTTTGTATTCCCAGCCAGGTTACTCAATGTGGGCAGTATATCCCAGCCAGTTACAGGAACATCGCATTGCGACCCTGGTTTAATTCCAGGACCAATTACCAAGAATGGAACTCGAATTCCACCTTCGTACAAAGTCCATTTACCCCCTCTTAATGGATAACTATTGGTATGTTTAGTAAAAGAAGATGGATGATCAAATTTGTTTTTAACTGGTGGGATAAATTCTACCGCTCCATTATCTGCCATCAAAATAAGGTAAGTATTATCAGCAATACCTAAAGAATCAATTTGGTCCATAATTTTACCAATCCCTGTATCTAAATCTTCTAACATACCAGCAAATCCAGCATTATCATGAATTTCGCCTTTCTTTTTTTGTTGGTACTTTTCATACGTTTTTTCCTTTGTTTGAAAATCAACATGTGTAGCATAGTGTGATACTTGCAAATAAAATGGATGACCCGATTTTACTTGCCTGCGCATAAAATTGAGTGCTCGAGCTGTAATTGTTTCTATTTTTTTTGGATCATTGTTTAAAAACAAATCCGTCCATTTTGTGTCTTTGGTAGAATTCATATCGCCATTTGCGTTGCCTGTATTACCATCACTTTCATCATAACCAATTTCTTCTGGAAAAAGATCGGCTCTTAAATCCCATTTTCCATAATGTGCCGCTCTGTAATCGAGAGAAATTGATTTTAGCAACTGTGGAATAGACGTTACTTTTTTATAGTCTGGATGATAATTTTCTTTAAATAACAAATCACCCTGACGGGCAGGAGATTGGCCGAATTGAATACTACGCCTAGTGGGGCAGCACAAAGCACATGGAGCATAGCCATTTGAAAAACGCATTCCTTTCGAAGCTAATTTTTCAATCTGTGGCGTTTCGTAAAAATCACTTTTAGAATTGGGGATATTATTATTCATTAAAAGCGAACTGCTCGTCCATCCTAAATCATCGGTTAAAATGAAAATGAAATTTGGCTTTGGTTTTGGCTTGTCTGAAAATGTGCGAAAAGCCATCAAACCAAACAAACTTAACCCAACAAAAACAAACATGCTTATTTTAAAAAGACGTAGCATAGGTTTTTAATTTTAATATTATTTTACAACTAATTTATTTCTCAATAACATTTTTTTTATTGAAATAGGTATACTATCATTTACTTCTTGATATACCGTTTTGCCATTGGTTACTTCTACCAATTTAGCACTGCTATTATCTTTTGAATTGTATTTTTTTTGCTGCATTGAAAGCGTTCCACTAGAAACAAAAGAAACTGTATTTTCAACATTATTCAGTTGAATTTTTGCAGGCTTTGTTGCATCCATTTCTGCACTAATACGCCAATGACCAATAGAAATCTCACCTTGATTCTGACTACTGATTACTTGCTCGAATTGCCCATCTGGCTTCACTTGAATGATAGCTAGGTAACGCATTTTTGCTTTTTTTTGTAGAGACTCCCCTTTAAAATGCCATTGATTGACATAATTTAAGGTATCGCCTTCTTCACTAATTTTATTGGTCCAATTATTTACAGGAACAGAGAATTGGTCGGTTACTTTAAAATTGATTGGGCTTGATGCAAACAAGGAAACTTGTGCTTTGGCTACCCCATTTTGAGCGGAAATTGTTTTTTTTATCGAATCTATTATCAAACTTTTATCGTTGTGTAATAACCAGCTCCACTGCGCTGCATGATCAGCTTCTAATTCATCGTAAATAATAATAATGGATGGGCGAAGCATAATATAGTGTCTTTTAAACAAGCGCATACCATAGTCGACTTTTACTCCTTCTACCATTCCAGCATAAGCATTTGATGCATCACCCACTGCATATGAAATTAGTTCACCGTGAAGGAATCGAGGTATAAATCCATAAGAACCATCACTAAAAGGCTGGCCATTCCCGTCTATTAACATACCATT
>CANJDY010000141.1 GCA_947472635.1 Chitinophagaceae bacterium | reverse complement strand
TTTCGCGGTCAACGGTAAGCGTTATCTCCGGATTGTTTAAATCTACATCCATCTTCAGTTCCTCCACACCAGGCGTATTAATTGAATCCAAATAATTTTTTAACTGTACCGATGTTTTAATCAGCTCATCAAAATCTTCACTAGCTACTTCAATATTGACAGGTGGTTCAGTTGGTGGACCACTCCTTTCTTGATCTACAGAAATTTCCGTGCCGGGAATTCCTTTCAACTCACTTCGAATTGCATCCAAGAAAGGGCTAGAGGATTTGCCCTTTCGCTTCTCAAATTCTACAAAAGAAATCTGCACCCTACCTAATTCACTTCGGGTAGTTCTGTCACCCGATTGAGGATCGCTGGCGCCAACTGCCACATTGGTAATCACACTTTCCACTATCGGATTCTTTTTCCCTCCTTCCATTCCCAATACATTGTAAATTCTGTTTTCTACGATATGCGTAACTGAATCAGTATACGTTACGGAAGTGCCGACCGGTAATTTTAAATATACATAAATAAAATTGGGATCCCCTCTTGGGAAAAATACGACTGGAACCTTGCGCATTCCAAAAAATACAACAGAAAGAAAAAACAGACCAATGGTAGCTAATAGGAGATAAACCGGCCTCCATCCAGTTAATGCCCATCTTAATAGATTTTCATAATGGTCCATTATCCAAGGCAATGCTTTATTTTGAAAACGATGAATGGCTGTATCCAATACATATTTATTAAATACCATCAGCACTGCAAAAAATAATAATAAATTACCAAAGAAATGGTAGGCACTTCCAGCGTTAACAAGGTCCGTTCCGGTTACAATTCCTTCCATTGAGGCATTTTTAATCATGCCAATGCTATTGAAGATGATTCCAACAATAACAATTATCCAAAAAATTGGGTTTTTGAAAATAGCATTTTTCGGTTGCTTTTCTCCGTCAGGATGATTCATAAAATCAACTGCAAAAACAGGATTAATTATGAAAGCAACAATCAGAGAGGCAGATAAGGTAAAAATGAGCATGGTGGGCAGATAGACCATAAATTTACCGATGATCCCAGGCCAAAAAAGCAATGGAAAAAAGGGCGCCAAGGTAGTAAGTGTTCCGGCTAAGACCGGTACCCATACTTCTCCTGCGGCCATTCTGGCGCTCTTTTGAGCATTCAAACGCCCATTTCCCTCAATAAAAATCCGATGCGTATTTTCTATCACTACAATAGCGTCGTCCACAATAATACCCAAGCCAAAAAGCAGTGCAAATAAAACAATGAAATTTAAAGTTACATGCGTTCCAACAATCATATCTGCAGCCGGCAAGAACATGAATGCCACAAACATACTGAGCGGCACACTAAGGGCAACAAAGAAAGCATTGGTAACGCCCATAAAAAACATCAGAATAATCAGCACGAGAATAAAGCCAATTACAATAGAGTTCACCAAGTCATGAAAGGAAGTTCTCGTTTGTTTGCTTTGATCACCGGTTATAACTACTGTCAGGTCTTTAGGGAAATCTTTCTCCAACATTTCCTTCACAATTGCCTTAACGCCATCACTGGTTTCAATCAAATTTTCACCAGCACGTTTTATAATATTAAGGGTGATTACATTTTGTCCATTCAGCCTTGCAAAACTTTCCCGCTCCTTAATCGTATCTCTTATAACAGCAATATCTTTTAGGTAAATAGGATAACCGGATGTATTTCTAACCAGCACTTTTTCAATATCCATCGCTGTTTTAAACTGACCCTTCAATTGAATGTTTCTGCGCATATTTCCCAGTTCCAACAAGCCTCCGCTAATATCGAGGTTCTCCCTGCTCACTGCATTGGCAATGTCATCATAGGTGACATTGGCTGCCTGCATACGATAATTATCTACATTAATTTGAAACTCCCGCTCTGGCGCCCCCACTAAGTCTACCCGATTTAATTGCTTCAATTCCTCTATCTTACCCTGCAAGTCAGATGCATACTTTTCCAATCTAACTAGGTCATAGTTTCCGCTTACATTTACATACATGATGGGCTGCTCACTTAAACTAATTTCCAGCGCCGTTGGCTCCTGCGTAAGGTCCTTGGGCAGATCTTTTTTCGCCTTATCAATCGCATCTTTTACTTTCTGAAGTGCCACATCAGGTTTTGAACTTGTTTCGAACTCTACCGTAATGGCAGAATAATCTTGCTGAGAACTACTAGTCACTTTTTTTATTCTGGCTCCGGTAATCCCTTTAATCTGTTTTTCGATTGGTTTGGTTACTAGATTCTCGATATCCTTTGGCGAATTGCCTACATAAACCGTTTGTACATAAATGGTAGGAATTACAATGTCTGGAAACTGTTCTTTTGGCAATGTTACGAATTGGTAGACCCCTGCCATCGTTACAAATAATGTCAGTAAATAGACAGATGTTTTATTTTTAATACTCCAGGTACTAGGGCCAAATTCTTTAAATTTTTCCTTTAGATTGTCTACTACATTCATACAATTATTATTTTTCGATTACCTCAATGTGGTTAAACATTGATGGGGATTTTTCTTATGGTTTATTCCCCAATAAATAGGTGGGGAACATGCTCTTATTATTAAAAAAACGACGGCTACTTATTAACTAAGAAAATATCTAGTGGCAGTATTTACACCTGATGAATGAATTGCTTCATTCAAGTTGGCCTTCAATATTCCTTTGAAAAAAATCCTGCAACTTCATGCTTTACCTAACCGTTATAGTTTGCCCTTCATATAAACTTTGAAAGCCGCCTGTTATCAGTACATCGCCTACTTTTAACCCTGTTTTCACTTCCAGCATTTCTCCGCTGATGAGTCCGATATTGACAGGTCGTTTGCGGGCGATCAGCTTTCCAGCCTCAGTAGAGGCCACCATTACAAATTTTCCATTTTCATCATTTTGTAAGGTGCCGACTGGTACGCTAATTACACTAGCAGCTGAATAATCCTTGATTTTCATTAACGCAATCTGATTTGGTTTTATCGAAGGGTCGGTAGGTAGCTTCGCCTCTACCACAAAGCCTCTTGACAATGGGTCGATGGACGCGCCTACAAAAGTCAACTTTCCACTAAAGGTTTTGTTAAGATCCTGCACTAGGGTTTCAACCGGTGTTCCATTTGCTACATTGGCCAAATAATTTTCGGGGATAATGCCAACTACCTTGAGTGCGCTATTATTCACAATTTTTATCTGAGCTATTCCAAGGGCACTCATTCCTTGAAAAATTTCACCCACCTTAATGTTTACTTCATTGGCAATACCATCTACATCACTAATCACAGTAGTAGTTTTAAGTTGCTCTTGAATTATTTTTATATTTTCCTCCGTAGCTTTCAACTGGTTTTCCAATGTAGCCACATTGTTTTTAGCGGTTATCAATTGTACCTCGGAACCAATATTTTGTTCCCAAAGATTTTTTTGCCTTTGATAAATATTTTTAGCGAAAGCCAATTGTGTTTTGATACTCTCGATTCCCTGTAATGCAGCTGCAACATTCTGGCGAACAATTGCATCGTCGAGCTTTAATAGCAACTGGCCTTTTTTTACATAACTTCCCTTTTGAACATAAATAGCTTTTACCTGTCCCGGAGCCCCTCTAGGAGTAATGATACTTGTATTTTCAGCGTCAATTTTTCCTTGCAGTTCAATGAAGTGATCAAAATTGGCAAGTTGCAAAGTCTTTACTGAAACCAACTTTGCCTTTTGCGCACCAGCATTTGCAGGATCGAGTTGATTGATTTCTCCTTGGACGGTTTTTATCTGTTCCTCCAACTTGGATTTTTCAGTTTTTAATTTTTCAAGTACTGCTCTTTTTTCTTCTACTGCTTTCCCAGTATCTCTGTTGTTGCCACCGCAGGAAGATAATAACATGATTGCAGCCAAGCTGATTACTAAATATTGCTTCATCTATTGTTGTTTTTTTATTGTTTATTGTTGATTCCTGATATTTATTTTTCAGCCCGTTTTGTAAGGCCGCTACTTAAAGTTTTCCTGCTGCTTTTAAATAATCAATTTTTGCTGAAATAGCATCGTACAAAGCGCCGAAATAATTATTTTGCGCAACCTTTAATTCGGTTTGGGCATTATAAATTTCCTGATTGCTTCCCAATCCTTCCGCATACTTTTTTTGTGTTATTCGAAAAACATCCTCTGCTAATTGAATATTTTGTTTTTGAGCATCCGAAGTAAGGATGGCGGTTTTCATTTTTATTCTTGCCTGGATTACTTCATTGTCCATCGACTCCTTGGCTTGCTGCAAACTATTGGTTGATTTTTCTAGCGTTAGTTTTGCACTGGCAATTTTTGACCTTCGAGCAAACCCATCAAAAATGGGAACAGCTATTTTTAAACCAATTAAAGAAGTGGTAAACCAATCTCCCTTATCGAAAAAACTAAAAGTATTTCGCTGGGCATTTTTTGAATAGGAGCCAAAGGCTGCTACCGTAGGTATTCTGCTTAAATTATATCTTTTAACATTGTAACTATTCATCTTGGCAGCTAGGGTAAACAACTGAATTTCTTTACGATCAGTATAATTGACAGTCTCTTCGAGAATATTAGATTTTAATTCTTCCTCGGTTAAGGAATCGGTAAGCACCAGCTCCTCTTTTTGAGGCATACTCATTAAAAATTTCAAACCTGCATTGCCGGCTTTGAGCTGATTAATCACCTTTTCCTTTTCAGTAGTAAGATTATTAAGTTGCACCACTAATTTGTCAACATCCAATTTTTCTGCAAAGCCATTTTTATAAATTTCCCTAGTATCGTGAAGCAGTTTTTTGAAGCGTTCTATATTGGCTTCTAAACTCGCCAATTGACTGTTGCCCACTACCAGCTGGTAATAAATTTTATAAATATTTGCTTTAATCTGTTCAGCAGTTACTTCTGCAGATTTTGTTGCCAGAGCCATCGCTGCAGTTCTAGCCTGTAGTCCTACAAACACCTGCCCGTCAAACAAAAGCTGCGAAAAATCAAGCCCTGCGCTAGATGTCCAGGGTGTTCCAAATTGAAGTGGCAGGTTTCCAAAATTACCTCCATTGGGACTAGTAATAATATTTCCACTTCCGTTTTTCACTCCTTCATCTTTTAACACTTTGTAAGTTGCAGGTGCTATAAAATTGGGTATGGACTGTACGGGCACGTTGAAATAGTGAACTGTAGTAATGCTTCCATTAATTTGAGGAAAAGCAGCAGCGGTTATTTCACGGTTGGTTTGTTCTTGTATTTTAATATCCACCAAAGCATTTTTTACCTGAACGGCATTTTTTAATCCATAATCAACCGCCTGCTTTACTGAAAATTCATTCTTTGTTTGCGCCGCCGAAAACTCCACTGCCATAACTAGCACAACACTTGTCAGCATTATTTTTACCCATCTATTTTTTCTCATGATTACTTGGTTTAATTCGCTCTTGTAGATATTGATTGATCAGTTTGTAGCCTTTTGGTGAGGCTAATCCAAAGAGAAAATGAATGATAAATTCTTCCTCTATTTGGGCAAGATTGTGTTTTAATTTATTGTGAAATTCGGGGTTGAAAGGTAGCATAATACTTTCAAGTCGATATCTTGCTAAAATGTCCAAATTAACATCCGGGCGGTACAGACCTTCCTGGATCCCCCTTTCCATATTTTCCCGGATAGTTGTATAGATATACCCATCTTTGTACTGTTGAAATTGACCAAATGCCCTAGGATGGTATTTATGCATATCATGAATCAAAGATGGATTCATGGTGCTAAATAAATCCACCACCATATCTAGTGCTAGGAAAATTTCATGGACTGCATTGATAGAAGATTGTCGATACTGCTCACAAACAGTTTGATTACGCTCTAGTTCTTCGCTGATTACCGCCACAATTAGTTCATCCTTATCTGAGTAATACTGGTAAATTGTTTTCTTACTCATTCCCAAACTGCCCGCAATATCATCCATACTTACACTACGAAGCCCATACTGCATAAAAAGGCTATGCGCTTTTTCCTTAATTCGTATTCCGGTGGCTAATTCTATCATAATAAGACGCAAAACTACGGAAACTATTTTTGTAACGACAGTTTCCGGCAAATATATTTTTATAGGCTCCTTTTGAGTTGCCTCGCATTTCAATCATTTACCTTTGTGGTGCATTTTTAGTTGAAATGAACCAATACTTATTTTAATATGCATTCAACGGTTAATTAGTCGAATTTCAGTTGACCAACAAATTATAAAAAGCTATTTATGAAAAAAACTTCCGGGTATAAAAAATTAATTCAGTTCTTTTTACAAGGACTACTGATACTTGCTCCAATTGCGATTACATTTTGGGCCATCGGTAGTCTATTTAACTTTGTGGATGGCATTTTACCCAACCTTATTCATGGTGTGATGCCCCGCCTAATGACCGATTCACAAGGCAATGTCAAGCGCATCACTGGGCTTGGTTTTGTGGTAGTAATCTCGCTGGTGATTGCAGTAGGGTATGTATCATCTAATTATATTGGTGGCAAAATTGTGGACGGTTTTGACAACCTGCTAGAAAAAACACCCGGCATTAAATTCATATATTCTACCCTCAAAGATTTTTTTGAAGCTTTCGCTGGAGAAAAAAAGAAGTTTACGCAAAATGTATTAGCCAATGTAGATGACAATGACGTGTGGCGAGTTGGATTTATTACACAGGATAATATGGAAAAATTTGGCTTTCCCGATTACGTAGCCGTTTACATTCCCATGGCCTATTCAGTAGCTGGAAATGTATATATTATACCTAAAGAACGGATAAAGCCAATTACCAATATAAGCGCTGCGCAAACGATGAAATTTGCAGTAAGTGGAGGGGTGACCGATGTGGTAGACAGTACTCCATTTGCCCAGGCCCACCAAGAAAATGAATCCTTACTGCCAGTTTGATTATGCAGCTAATTGTAATCAACTGATAAAAAATTATTTTTCATTTTACTTGCAGACAACTTCAAGGCTGCTTAATTTAAAGGTCTGTTAGAGCTGAAGCATCCCCATACCGAACCCTTTAAGTGCTAACGGCAAAATAAATTAGCCTGCCATGAAGCATTTCTTGTTGGTTTTCGCCTGCTGCCTTTTAACCTCCAGTTGCTATTGCTGGGGTTTTTTTGCACACCAAAAGATCAATTACCTAGCTGTATTTTTATTGCCTCCAGAAATGATGGTTTTCTATAAACCCAACATTGACTTCCTCTCCGAACATGCCGTGGATCCTGATAAAAGAAGATATGCAGTTCCAGAAGAAGGACCCCGGCACTATATAGATATTGATCAGTACGGTCAATATCCTTATCCCAATCTTCCCCGTTCCTGGAAAGAAGCAGTTGAGAAATTTGGCGAGGACTCACTAAAAATGTTTGGCATAGTGCCATGGCATATTCAAACGATGCTTCTC
>CANJDY010000140.1 GCA_947472635.1 Chitinophagaceae bacterium | reverse complement strand
CTTCAAATCGGTCGAGGCGTTTGATGCAACGATCCTATTTGATAAAGAAATCGTATCCTTCGCAAAGCGACCGCTCAACATTGCTGCCGTATCTGAAATGTTTACCTTCAAATCGGTCGAGGCATTTGATGCAACGATCCGGTTCGACAATGAAACCGTATCCTTCGCAAAACGACCGCTCATCATCGAGGCGGTATCCGAAATGTTTACTTTTAAGTTTTCTGTAGATGTTGCCCTTGTTGTTTCATTGGCAACATCCGAAGCGATAATATTGATCCGGTTCGACAAAGAGGCCGTGTCGCGAGCAAACCTGTTATTCAACATAGCCGCAGTATCGGAATACTTCACTCCCGAAACTGATTTTAGATAGGGAGCTATTAAAACAGGAAGCTGTGAAGTATCCAACTTTAAGTTGATCCGATTAGACAAAGAGGCTGTGTCCCTGGCAAAACGTTTGCTCAACATCAGCGCCGTATCTGAATATTTTACCACGGCAACGTTATTGGTCACAGAAGCATTTACATAGGCTGTTGTTGCAATCGAACTGTCATTACTGCTGGTTGGAGGAGTAGGTGCGGTTGGTTTTCCGGTTAATATTGGCGAAGCGAGGGTTTTATTTGTGAATGTCTCAAAGTCATTCAGAGTTGATAAAGTTCCAGATTGCGGTAATATAATATTGCTATTACCCGTGGTGGTAAGTATGAGATCCCCTACACCCCGCAGCGTAAAGCTGCCGTTCAGGGTAATGGTTTTATTAACATTGGCAACGCCAGTTCCTCCTTTTGCACCCGGCAATATCGATGTTAACCCTTTGGCCGAATCTGCCTGTATTGATTTTGCGGAGAGCAGCGCATAGGGAACAGACCAAAATTGAGAAGTACCCATATCCACATATTCATTATCCACATTCCAAGCAGGGTTGGCCAATGTGGGGGCAACGGCCACTTTAATATTAATGTAATAAACACCTGTTGACCAATTAATTGCTAAAAGACTCGATACCCCCGCAGTCCTGGTTCCCTTTCCAATCACCAAAGTAAATACGCCCTCTGCATTGGACTGCACCGTAAACTTCTCAGCATAGACTACTGTTCGGGTAATTGTATCTGAAAGTATAGACACTTTTGCATATTCCGTTCTTCCTGCAGCTGCATTTCCGCTTGCATCCCTAGCTACCGCCTGAAACAAAATTCCATCTGGCAAGGATTGCGAAAAAGCCGATTTCCCGCAAAATAGGAGAATGGATAAGATTATTGGATATAGCCGAAAATTCATTGACAACTTTAATTAAACTTTAGTTTATATATATAATAATATATAACTTAAAAAATTTTGATATTAAGGCCACCGAGCTTTAATTTAAAACCGATCTTAGTACAAGATTATTATATAAATTAAACCACTATCATTAGTGCCGCCTGAACAAACTTTTACAAATTAAATATCACCTTTTCAATCCAACTTTGAAAATATTTACTGATTTGAAGGGCATTTTTGTTGAAACGTTTATGAAACATTAATATTAAACAACTTATATATTGTATTATATAGTTATTTATCTGGCGAATGTCTACACAAATGATGGCTATTGGGTGTTTTTCCCTTAAAATTTTTCCGGCTTGGGTAAAGTTGTTAAAAAAAAGGACTAGCTAATCGACTCAGAAGAGGCTTTCCGTAAGATATATACGATTGAGCTGCAGACGCTTTTATCTTGTAAAGCAAAGAAATTCGATTTCAAGCCGTTCCAAAGAGCCGCCGCCAAATTGCTTTTTCCAGTTTTATACTGTTCACTAAGCAGCGCAATATAAAATGCATCTAGCCACATAGGGCGCATCGACTCCAATTTCATCCCATGCTGATGGGCTAAAACAGCCATCGCCTGGGGAGAAAAATGATATAAATGGCGCGGAACGTCGTAGGCCGCCCAATAGGATTTATATTCCGAGGCATCTTTTGAGGTATAATTGGGAAGGGCAATTAATGCCACCCCGTCCCCTTTTAACACGCGCTTGATCTGGTCCATGTATTCATGCAACTGGTGTACATGCTCCAACACATGCCACATCGTTACAGCATCATATTTTTGAGAAGGAAGCTCGAATAACTTTTCAGGCATTTCAGACTGAATGCCATACTTGTCTAAGCAAATCTTTCTTGCTCCCTGATCGGGTTCCAAGCCTGTCGCCCCCCATCCTGAATGATGTGCTTTGTCAAGAAAGGCCCCTGTTCCTGCTCCTATATCTAATAACTCTCGTTTCTGCTCCTGGTTTCCTGTACTTTTGGCAAGCAATCTCATTTTCCAGCCTAGTGTATAGCTCCTTGCTTTTATGTACAGCTTGTTTACCAGTCCCTTTTCCGTGTCAGTATGAGAAATATAGGCAGCTGACTGGTAATAAGCACCAACAAACGCTTGGTCGGGTACGGATTGGGTAAAGCGAATCGAACAGGTTCCGCACTCCATGATATCAAATATTTCATTAGATACCGTGAAATCTTTACATGCCAACGCTTTCGCAATGTCTACACTGCCGCAACAGGGACAGCTCTTTCGGGTAATAAATGAAGCCATTTGATTTTAATATTGATGACAAAAATACAGTTTACCGACTAAAAAGCACAAGATCCTTTCAGTCGGTGAGTCACCGGCGCCGGTGACTCACCGGTCTGGGCAGTGAGTCACCGACTACTTGCTACGTTTCTTTTGCATTTGTAACATATTTTATTTAATTTGTATCTATCAATTTAATAACCTTTGGATTGGCACAATCATTCAAATCGCATCCGCAGGTTTAGCTACTGCAAAAATTTCCAATAACAGCTCGACAAACAAGGCCGCCCTTCCATAAAGACTTTAGTGCCGGAAATTTATTGAACAGTTGGTTTTTGCTGCTGAAAAAGATTGTCCTTATTACCTTTCAATAAATTATCCTGGCTAAATTTAAAAAGCCCTTTCCTGTTCGTACTTTCGGCCTCTCCGGTCGATTAAGAAACTTTGACCCAAAATAAATTTTATGCACCACGACAATTCATTTCAATTTGCATCCGACTTCATTAACTATACCAATGCGTCGATTTTTTTAACCGGCAAAGCGGGTACTGGTAAAACAACCTTTTTGAAACACTGCAAAGAAAATGGAATCAAAAACACGGTCGTAGTGGCACCCACAGGGGTGGCCGCCATGAATGCGGGCGGAACCACCATACACTCATTTTTCCAATTACCCTTTACGCCATTCCTCCCCGCTATCTCCAGATTCGACAACACAATTGGCGGCAATGATAAAAACAGTTTAATCGCACAGCTTCGTTTAAACAATGATCGTAAAGTAGTAATGCAACAGTTGGAATTACTGATTATTGATGAAATTAGTATGGTTCGATGTGATGTCCTCGATGCGATCCATACTGTTTTGCAACATGTGCGCAGTCAATATTCAAAACCTTTTGGGGGAGTTCAGGTTCTATTAATTGGCGATATGCACCAACTTCCTCCAGTAATCAAAGACGAAGAATGGCAATTGCTTTCGCCACATTATAAAAGCCCCTATTTCTTTAACAGTCATGTAATAGAAGAGTTGCCACCCGTATACATAGAGCTGGATAAAATTTACCGGCAAAATGACCCTGCATTTGTACAGGTACTAAACCAAGTTCGAAACAATGAAATGGACGAAGCAGGATTTGATCTGCTACATAGCCGATACCTACCCTCTTTTAATCCTGCCAAAGAAGAAAATTACATCACCCTCACCACCCACAACAACAAGGCGGATGCAATTAATTTTAATGCACTGAACGAAATAGATGGCCCCTTGCGAAATTTTGAAGCGTTAATAGTGGGAGAGTTTTATGAAAAATCTTACCCAGCCGATTCGCTATTGAAATTAAAAGTGGGCGCACAAGTAATGTTCATTAAAAATGACACGGATAAAGTCCGAAGATATTTTAATGGCAAGATTGGGGTGATAGAAAAAATAGACAATGAAAAAATTCACGTCTTGTGCGCCGGCGACGACAACCCTATAGAAGTAAAAAAAGAAAAGTGGAAAAACATTCGTTATGCCGTTGACAAAAACAGCCAACAAATTGAAGAAAACGAGATCGGCTCTTTTACACAGTTTCCTCTTCGACTCGCATGGGCTATCACCATCCATAAAAGCCAAGGCCTCAGTTTTGAAAAAGCCATTATTGATGCAGGCGAAGCTTTTGCTCCTGGGCAGGTGTATGTTGCGCTAAGCCGCTGCACCAGTTTACAGGGAATGATATTACATAGCCGCATCAATCAAAACAGCCTACATAGCGACCGGCGCATTACAGCATTTGCCAAAACACAAAAAACATCCCTTGCTCAAATTCAATTACTACAAAACGCTCAACACCAGTTTCAACAGGATACTATAAAAAAAATATTCAATTTTTCAAACCCTCCTCAACAAACAAAAGCGATTATTACCTTTTTGATAAGCCAGCAAAACTCATTTAATGCGGAGGCATTGCCCTTTGCAGAACAGCTGCACAATTTATGTTCAACCATTGCAGAAACCGCCTTAAAATTTGAAAGCCAATTACATCAACTACTAGCTTCAGAATTACTTCCAGAAAATAATAATGCGCTTCAAGTAAGACTAGCGGCTGCAGCTAATCATTTTTCAACAGAAATACAAAAATTTAAAATAGACATCAATCGATTCCCCTGGGAAACAGATAGCAAAGGAATTGCAACAGATGCCAACAAGTTATTGGCAACCCTATATAATAATATTAGTTTACAATTGCATTTACTAAACGGGTGCAGGAAGGGATTTACACTCGCGCAATATTTACAACATAAAAGAACTTTCACTCTTCCCCTACTACAAGCCAATGCTTATGCCGGAAAATCTGCCCAATTAAAAACAGATAGCCCTCACCCTCAATTATATCAATTGCTGCGCAACAAAAGGGATGCGCTTTGTGAAGAAAAAAACTGCCCCGTATATTTAATTGCCGGCACTGCAACGCTGGAAGAAATGGCCCGCTATCTTCCACAAACAATGGATGAGCTGAATCAAATCAATGGATTTGGTGTTGTCAAAACCAAACAGTTTGGTGGTGCATTTTTACCCATTATTCAGGCATATTGTGATCTACACAACCTTTCTACCAATATAGAAGCAAAGCCAATCAAAGCAAAAAAAATTAAAAAGGAATCAGAAATAAAAACCGACACCAAAACAACCAGTTTTGGTTTATACAAACAAGGAAAGTCAATAGAAGAAATTGCAAGGGAAAGAAATATAACCGTCAACACTGTCGAGAACCACCTTTCTTTTTTTGTTAGTATTGATGAGCTCGACATTCATTCGCTCATTGCCCAGGAAAAGATTTTCTTGATAAAAGCGGGCATTGAAAAACTAGGAAATACCAGCAGCAAAACACTGAAGGAAAATTTACCAGACCATATTAGCTATGGTGAAATTAAAATGGTAATGGCTTCGGTAAAAACGCCCATTACTTAGTCGCTTATCCTTATGAAAGTAATTATCCACGAATTACTCAAATATAAAACTGGATTAGCATTCCAAAATAATTTTCATTCCAACCTTCTACCATTTCTTCGTAGGCCTCTGCTGGAATATTGGTATGACTCAGCTCTGCCGAAGTTCCTTGTTTATGAACATGCAGCTTGATGGTTACAATGGACTCCGCTTCCTGATCGCCAAAATACCACTGTTGAACTATTTTTTTTCCTGGATCGAAGGCAAGGTTTTTTCCTACAATACTTCCCTCCCACAACGAAAACTCGGTTCCCGCCTCTGTGCTCATCTCTGCAACTTCGCCTGTCCATAATTGAATCGTAGCCGGAAGCGTTAATGCTAGATATACCTCTTCGGGTGAAGCAGGAATGATGTAATATTTTTTAAACTCTTTCATTGGTTGCTTGTGTTGTATAAAGATAAAACCCTTTTTAGTACCAGCAATAAATGATTGCCACGGGTTGGCAAGTAAATGAACTATCTTACCAACCTCAAACTAAATGATGAACCAACAATTTGATATACTTATTGATAGCTACCTTGAAAACAAAGTGGGTATTGATGAGTGTTTTTTGTCAGACGCTCTATCAAAAGGCTTGCAACAAAACATATATCAATTAGAAAAAGATGGCCTGATGACCGCTGCGGGAATAGGAAACGAAACAATAAAAGATGCTCAGCAAAAAATGAGGGGAGATAAAATTTATTGGATGGACAAGTGTCACGACAATATTTATGAGCAAGCTTTTTTACAGCAGATAGAAAGTTTTATTGAGCACCTCAACAAAACCTGCTATACCGGAATTAATGGATATGAGTTTCATTATGCTGTATATGAAGAAGGCTGTTATTATAAAAAACATAAAGACCAGTTTAAAAACGACGCTAATAGAAAATATTCGCTCATCAATTATTTAAATGAAAATTGGCTAGAGGAAGATGGCGGACAACTAAGGGTATATCAAGAAGATGTTGTTCAACAGATTTCCCCTAAAGCACAAACAGCTGTGTTTTTTAAAAGTGATGAGATGGTACACGAAGTAATGGAAGCCAATCGTAGCAGAATGAGTATTACAGGCTGGTTGAAGCGCTGTTAACAATGGGTGCGCCCGAACCCCAACTATAAACAATTGTCTCTTAATAATTTCATGTAAACAAGCCCCTTTTCTCTTGCAAAATTAATATTGGTTTCCGGAATGTTTTCGGGAGTTTTAAAATGTTCCAACGCCCTGTCTATACTTTCTTCGCGCAACAGGTGGAGCATTGGGTACACCGACCTATTGGTATAATTTGCCGCATCATCATCCTGCGAACCTGCAAACTGATACAAGGGATGAAAACTTGCTACCTGATAAATTCCTTCGTATCCATTGTCGAAAATTAATTTTTCCGCCAGCGCTACCAAATCAAGATAATCGTTAAAACTATCAAATGATTGCGGAAAAATCAGAAAGCTAGTTTCAATCGTATTGTCAACATCAAGCCGAATGATTTCTTGTAAAAAAGCATCCAAACAAATCTCCATTGCTACGCTTTTCTCTACCTGATAATGTATCTGTTGCTGTTTTACAACCTTCGAAGCAAAGGGGCAAAAATTGCAGCCCACAATTACATCACTAATCCATTTTTTGGTTTGATCTATTACTGATTGTGCGTAGTCCATTAAATAAACCTATTTGTATATAGTAAAGCTAATTGTATTGTGTGGTACTTCGGTGATTGACAAAACAAATTTCAAGTGCTGACTGTTTGAGCTACAAAGGTCCCAGTTTCTAGTTTCTTTAAACAGACAACTATCTTCTCAAATATTTCATCCATTTGGGCATTTTATTTTAGGCTACCTGCCAGTTTTATTTTATTTTTCAGCATGAAAAAATTTATACTGCTTTTGCTATTGTTTTGCG
>CANJDY010000139.1 GCA_947472635.1 Chitinophagaceae bacterium | reverse complement strand
CAGGTAATTTGCCTGGCGCTGTTTTGTTTTTATACATCCTCATCAAATTCTCCCTCATAATTCTTGTTGCTTATATTGAGCATACTTCCCATCAGATCCTTAAACTCGATTTTACCATCCAATACTTTTTTGCTAATTAGCGAATAGGAGGCCAAACCATGCAGTACAAATTCCATGAGCAGTGCATTTTCCTTATCATTGGCAGTTTTGTAATGTTTTTTTACCAGCGCATGCAGTCCATCTACCTTATATAAAAGTTGCACTTTGTCTTCGTCCTTTGTTTCAAAAAATACATCTAGATTTTTTCCACTATCGAACCAGCGGGTAATCGTTTTGTATGGGGTGTCTTCAGGGGAAAGTTCCTTACCTCTTTTCTTTTTGAGGGTATCGGGATTGGGGAAATATTCGCCAAATATGGTGCGGGTAGCTTTTTCCAATAGATTGAATGCTACTTGGTATGGGCCTTCCTGCTCACCTTCATATACCAATTCAATTTTCCCTGTTATAGAAGGGATGATTCCCACCAAATCACTGATCCAGACTTGTGTAGCGGATTCATCATTGATGATCGCCCTGCGTTCTGCAGCACTTACTGCATTTTCATAGGCTGCAATGGTAAGTCTTGCACTTACCCCACTTTTCTTATCAACCAATTCGCTACTCCTAGCTTCAAAAGAAACCTGTTCAATCAATCTTTTTACTAGATCACTTATGTTTACCCTTTTTGCCTGTTCTGGATAAATATTGGCTTCCTGTTCTGTAATGGCGAGTGCGGTTTCAATCGATTTAGGATAATGCGTTAATATCTGGCTTTCGATGCGATCTTTCAGTGGAGTAACGATACTTCCCCTATTGGTATAGTCTTCGGGGTTGGCAGTAAAAACAAATAATACGTCAAGTGGTAAACGCAGTTTGAACCCACGGATTTGCAGATCACCCTCTTCCAAAATATTAAATAAGGATACCTGGATTCTTGCCTGTAAATCGGGCAATTCGTTGATCACGAAAATACTTCGGTTACTGCGAGGAATAATACCATAATGCAGTACTCTTTCATCCGCAAAACTTAGCTTCAAATTGGCTGCTTTAATGGGGTCGATATCTCCAATCAAATCGGCCACGCTAACATCGGGGGTGGCGAGTTTTTCGCCATAGCGCTGGCTGCGGTGAAGCCAGTTAATAGGGGTGGCATCTCCTTTTTCTTCTATCAAATCAAGGGCGTACCTAGAAATTGGTTGAAATGGGTCGTCATTGATTTCACTGCCCGCCACTATAGGAATGTATTCATCTAGCAATTGTATCATTTGCCTTGCCATCCTTGTCTTAGCCTGTCCACGTAGCCCTAAAAATAAAATATTATGACGCGATAATAAAGCCCTTTCTGTATCAGGAATCACCGAATCTTCATAGCCTAGTATTCCTGGAAAAGCATTTTCTTTTGCCTTGATTTTTTTGATAAGGTTGTCCCGAACCTCATCTTTGATAGATTTGGGGGTATATCCTTGTTTTTTCAATTCGCCTAACGTGCTTGGTTTTTTATTTGTCATTATGGGCTTATTTTATATTTTGCTGTTTAGGCGTTTAGTTACTGTATAGTAGTATCATTTGGAGTTTGCCGATTTAAAAAACATAGCGCTTCTCAATAGCGATTACCTATTTTTTGGAAAATTAATAAACTGTTTTGCGCTTTCCACTTTCAAAATCTTTGAACATAAATGCACCTAATTTATCCAGCGAAGCAAAAAAGGCTTTTCCATTATTTGTTTCTGTGAACTCTTGTACAAATTTTTGCAAGTAAGGATCGGAAGCAATCATAAAGGTGGTGATGGGGATCTTTAATTTTTTGCATTGCGTAGCCAGGCTCATGCAGCGATTTAAAATTTTACGGTCTACGCCAAAGCTGTTTTTATAGTACTTGTTGCCCACTTTTAAACAGGTGGGTTTTCCATCGGTTATCATAAAGATTTGTTTATTGGGATTTCTTCTTTTACGTAAAAGGTCCATCGCAAGTTCCAATCCTGCCACTGTATTGGTATGGTAGGGACCTACTTGTAAATAAGGGAGGTCTTTTACCTCTATCATCCAGGCATCATTGCCGAATACCACAATATCCAAAGTGTCTTTTGGGTACTTGGTTTGTATGAGTTCGCTTAATGCCATCGCTACTTTTTTGGCAGGTGTAATCCTATCTTCACCATATAAAATCATTGAATGGCTGATGTCAATCATTAGCACGGTAGAGGTTTGCGATTTAAAATCGGTTTCCCTAATTTCCAAGTCATCTTCCTGAAGCCGGAAGCTATCTACCCCATGATTGATTTGTGCATTGCGGATGGAAGAAGTGAAATCAATTTGTTCGAGGGTATCACCAAACTGATAGGGTCTTGTTTCTGGGTTGATCTCATCACCTCCGCCGGGTTTAAAGGTATTGTGATTGCCTTGTTTTGTTTTTTTGAGTTTGCCGAATATTTCCTCCAAACTTTTTTTTCGGATCCCTTGCTCAGTTTTCGGTGTAATTTTTATTTCGCCATTTTCTCCTTTCTCATCAATGTATCCTTTGTCTTTAAGGTCTTGATAAAAATCACCCATGCCATAGTCATTCTTCGTAAGGTTGTATTGTTTGTCCAACTCATTCATCCATTGCATTGCTTCTCCTACATCCCCACTTGTGTGGGTAAGAATTTGCAAAAAGAGATCCAGTAATTGCTCAAAAGGGGTTTTCCCATTTTGAGAACTGTCAAATGTAGAAAAGTTATATCCTCGCATGGATTGATTGATTAAAAAGTAGGTGGCAGGTAACCTCCGCATTACAAAACTGAAAATTGCCGCTAATTACCAACTGCAATTTAATAAACATTTTAGAGGAAAGATTGGTTCGTTTTTCAAATAAAAAAATCCTCCCGCTTTTGGCAGAAGGATTTTCTTATTTCGTAAAAGTATTCGTTATTTTATTGGACTTTTTGAGCTCTTTGGTGCAGGGGTATTATTGATTGAACTAGGAGCTTCTATTGCTTTTGGCAAAGGATTTTTGTACATTGCTTCTATTTGCTGTATACCTCTGAGGAAATTAGCAACTTGCTCATTATCACTTCTAAATTGATCCTGTTTCCTTTCATCTAAATGAGCATAGTAGTTCAACTGTTGTTCTAGATCTCTCTTTACCATCTTACCTACTTTTTCAGCCAATACTTTATCATCGGCCTTATAGCAGGCCTCTAAAAACTGCAGAGAGATATAATCGTGCTGTTGGTAGCGGGATACCATGCCATAACTAAAGTTTTCTTCGAGCATCCCCTTGTCACATTTCTGCAACATTTTTCTAGCTTCTTCTTTTTTGCCATTTTCAGCTAAGTGTCCTGCAGCCTGAGCATAGGCCAGTCGGATACTGTTGAGGTGCCTGCGGTTCTCTTCATCAAAATAAACACCCGATACATTGGCATTGCCAAAGACAAATTTGTTCATCATTTTATCATACACCCAACTTTTATTCACTGGACTGTTAGCAACAGGAACCAGTCTGTTGGTTAGTCCATCCTGCCGTAAATAAGCTCCAAAGCCTAGTTCGCGATACTCGGAAGTGAAGTAGATGGGGCGTTTCCATTTATTGGCTGCAATGAGATTTAAAATGGCGGCATCATTTTTATACAATGCACTTTTTGGAATCTCAAATCTCATTTCTGAAAGCACACTATCTTCGGGGTTTACAGTTCCATTGCTGCGCACCAGATTAATATCTACCGGTATAAAAACTTTTTTGGTAGGAAATACATTGAGGGTATCACCATTCCGAAGTTCAATTTTTGTGGCCTCATCACTACCTGCATATTCTTTCATCATTGTGTAGAGGTCCATGTATTGTTCGGGGTCAACTCCAGGCCTAGGGGCAAAATATACTACATCTCTTTTTGCACCCTCTATTTGTGCGGCAGTCCAGATTGGATCCATGGGATCACTCTTGTTAACTTTATACCGAAGTTGGTTGATGTACCAGTCGGTGCCTAGCAAACTTGAGTTAATTACTCGAATGTCCCTTCTAATTCCTTCTACTTCCTGCGCATACCATAGTGGGTAAGTATCATTGTCCCCAAATGAAACGACTATTGCATTGGGTGCACAGCTTTCCAAATAGTCGATGGCAAGATCTCTCGCCAATACTTTTTTGCCACGGTCATGGTCATCCCATTCTTGGCTGGCCATTATCACTGGCACGGCCAATAAACACAAGGCCGCTGCAGCATAATTGGCGATAGGGGCACTTATGTATTTCGAAAACAATTCTCTGACATATAATACGCCCAATCCAATCCAAATTGCAAATGCATAGAAGGAACCAACAAATGCATAATCGCGCTCACGTGGTTGGTTACCCGCCATGTTTAAATAAAGCACAATGGCAATGCCGGTGAAGAAAAACAGTAATCCAAGCACAATGGCATCTTTGTTATTTCTTTTAAAATGAAAAACAATTCCAAGTATTCCCAATATTAATGGAAGGGCAAACAATTTGTTATTCGCCTTATTTTGCTTCATGCTATCTGGCAAATATTGTTGGTCTCCCAATCGGGCATTATCCCAGAATGCGATTCCTGTTTTCCAGTTTCCATCTCTCACATTATTCATTATCACACCCTGAACATCATCTTGTTTGCCTGCAAAATTCCACATAAAATAACGCAGGTACATCCAGCCAAGCTGGTATTGTGCAAAGAAATTAATGTTGTCACCCATCGTCGGTTGTCCCAGCCATTCCCCTGTTTTGGGGTCTTTTCCAATTTCCGCAAAACTTGCATAGTAATCTGCATGCCCTTGGTCATTGCTTTGATCCCACATACGTGGAAAAATATGCTGATCTTCATCTGCATAGGTGGTTTCCATCTTGCGGCCATTCTTCACATATTGGTTCTTTCCTTTGATATAAGTTTCTATTACGGTTTGCTCAACCGGACTAGCTGTAAAATCCTGTCCCTTCAAAATAGGCCAGTCACCATATTGCTCACGACCAAGGTACCCTACCAAGTTAACAGGGTTATCTACATTAAACATATCCACTACCGGATCAGCATTGGAGCGAATGAGCGTGGTAAAATAGGTAGAATAACCCAGCAGCATAAACGCAAAACTCCACAAACCCAGTCTCAGGAAATTCCAGTTGTTTTTGACGGCAATGCGCAATCCAAAAAATAGCAACAATCCAATGAGCACAAAGAAAAAAGCGAAGCCACTAAAGAAAGGCATACCAAAATCATTCACAAATAAAATATCGAAATTGCCGGCTCCTTTAATTGTCCATTGGATAACTGCTTTTTGTATAAACCCGGTTAAAATACACCCTATTAAAAATGCCATTACTCCCCCTGCATTCGTGACTTTGTAGCGTTTGAAATAATAAATCAGCACCATAGCAGGAATGGTCAATAGGTTTAATAAATGCACACCAATTGACAATCCCATTAGGTAAAATATAAGGATCAACCATCTGTCGGCGCTGGTAAAATGCCCCGTAATGCCTATTTTTTGCTCTTCAGTTACCGAATCTTCCCATTTGAGCATTGCCCAAAATACGATTGCGGTGAAGAAGGAGGACAATGCATACACTTCACCTTCCACAGCACTGTACCAAAATGAATCTGAAAAAGTGTAGGCTAGTGCTCCGACAGAACCAGCAGCCATAATAGCAAATATTTGTTGCCCAGTAAATGCTTCATTGTTATTTCTTACCATTTTTTTTGCAAAATGGGTAATGCTCCAGAATAAAAAAAGAATGGTAAATCCACTAGATAGAGCACTCATTAGGTTAATGCCGGTAGCAGCATGCTGAGGATCAAAAGGGACCATGAATAAGCGGCCTAGCAACACAAAAAGCGGCGCTCCTGGTGGATGAGGCACTTGTAATTTGTAGGCACTAGAAGCAAATTCTCCACAGTCCCAGAAACTGCCGGTGGCTTCCATTGTCATGATATAAACAGTGCAGGCAATGAGACAAATGGCCCAGCCGGTAATGTTGTTGATTCTTTTAAAATTCATAAAGTTGTAAGTTATATGTGGGCAAATATAATTAGTTTGAGGGTTGCACCCATTAGTTTATGTTTTTTTATGATTATTTTGTACTGATTAATTTTCATTGATTACCATTCAGCGGTTGCGGATTTGCAATTTATAATGTGGGGGTTGAATAGAAAAAGGCATCCTATTGTATCGCAAGGCCAAAAGGTACGCCCCATAGCCTATCTTTGCGTGCCATGCGAAAAGCTTTTATTCAACTGCATATTGCTGTATTTTTAGCCGGGTTTACTGCCATACTGGGAAAACTCATCGGCCTTAATGAAGGGCTACTGGTTTGGTATCGGTTATTGATTACCGTGGTTATACTGGGGATGATACTTTATTTAAAAAAATCATTGCAGCTCGTTCCCTTTCCAGACGTCTTGAAAATATTTGCAGTAGGTTTACTTGTAGCCATCCATTGGGTAACTTTTTACGGCAGTATAAAGTATGGCAATGCTTCCATCGCAGTAGTTTGCCTTTCTGCCTCTGGATTCTTTACTGCTTTTTTTGAGCCCCTCCTTTTTAAAAGGAAGGTTGTATTGATTGATATTCTTCTTAGCCTGGTATCCATTGTTGGAATAGGAATCATTTTTGATTTTCATCCGCAATATAAAACAGGAATAATTTTTGGGATTATCTCAGCACTAGGGAGTTCGCTTTTCCCCATTTTTAATAAGAAATTATTGATTCGCTATAGCCCTACTACATTAACGTTGTACGAATTGGGAGGTGGGTTGCTAGCAGTAACTCTCTTAATTCCTTTTTATCTGATGAGGTTTCCCGCCTTCTATTATCTACCAACTGCTTCAGATTGGGTATGGTTGCTGGTGCTGGCAGGTATTTGCACGGTGCTGTGTTTTGATCTCCAGTTAAACGCGTTGAAGAAAATTTCGCCATTTACAGCCAATATTGCCTACAATATGGAGCCAGTATATGGAATTATACTGGCTTTTATAGTTTTTAGGGAAAATCAGTTATTGGATGTTCATTTTTATCTGGGATTAGTACTTATTTTATTGTCGGTGGTACTTCAAACTGGCAGGGTATGGTTAGCGAACCGGAAAAATTACCCGATCGCAGTGGTAAAAAATGGTTGATTTATTGATTTGATAGCAGTCCTAATCGGCAGAAAGTCGGCAATAACGTGGCTAAAATGCTAACTTTTCTTGTTGGTCTCAGTCGTTCGACTAATGAAAATGAAAAAAAAAAGAAAAACCTTAGTTCAAATCCAAAATCTTTTGTTACCTTCGCCGTCCAAAAAATTAGTATATGGCTAGAGTATGTCAAGTTACAGGTAAGAGGCCAATTACGGGTAACAAAGTATCGCATTCGAATATCAAAACAAAACGTAGGTTTTTGCCCAATTTGCAAACCAAACGTT
>CANJDY010000138.1 GCA_947472635.1 Chitinophagaceae bacterium | reverse complement strand
TATGCCGGCATATCTTCCAATGTTTTGACTGAGTCAATAGAATTTTCGAAAAGATGTGCGGATAATGGGGTTGATATAGTGGCTGTTACCTTACCTGGATATTATACTTTGAATGAAAGCCAGATGAAAAAATATTTTGAATATTTGGCTGATTCGATCTCCCTACCTATGGTGATTTATAATATTCCTGCTACTACGCATATGAGTATTCCTTTGCAAGTAATTGATGAATTAAGCTTTCATCCAAATATTATTGCAACTAAAGACTCTGAGCGCAGTGATGAACGATTACAGCAGTCACTTGCTTTATGGAAGGATAGAAGTGATTTTGCTCATTTTCTCGGGTGGGCGGCAAAGTCGGCAGTCGCACTTATTGGGGGCAGTGATGGATTGGTGCCTAGTACAGGGAATTTGGTTCCGGAAATATATTCAGCAATGTTACTTGCCGTGAAAGTAGGTGATATTTCCCGAGCATATGAGATGCAGCGGTTAAGTGATCTTTATGGAAATCTGTATCAAGGTGGGAAAACATTGGGTGAAAGTTTGTGGGCTCTAAAAGTATTAATGAATCAATCAAATTTATGTGAATCAATTGTAATGCCACCCTTACAACCACTTTCAGAAGTGGAAAAAGAGAAATTAATTCAATCATTCAAAGAAATCTAAAATAGCAATGAATTTATTACCAATCATAGCAATTACCATGGGCGATCCGGCAAGTATTGGGCCTGAGATTGCAGTTAAGGCATTACTTGAGAAAAAAATTTATTCAATATGTAGACCGATTTTAGTAGGAGATGCAAAAGTATTTCAGCAAATCATTGATTTACTTCATTTGGATGCTACCATTCATTCTGTTCATTTAGTATCGGATGCAAAATTTATTTTCGGCTCCATAGATGTATACGATTTGAATAATGTGGAAATGGATCAGCTGGTGTTGGGGCAGATAGCTGCCATGAATGGGGAAGCTTCTTTTCAAGCGATTAAAAAAGTGATAGAACTTGCTTTAGCAAAAGAAGTTGCAGCTACTGTAACTGGGCCTATTAATAAAAAGGCTATCAATCTGGCTGGTCATCATTTTGCTGGGCATACCGAAATTTATGCTCACTATACCAATACCAAAAAATATGCAATGTTGCTGGTGGAAGATAATATGAAAGTGATACATGTGAGTACCCATGTATCCTTACGGCAGGCTTGTGATTTGGTAAAGAAAGATAGAATACTTCAAGTGATAGAATTATTGCAAAATGGGATGAAGCAATTAGGGGAAACAAATTTAAAAATTGGCGTGGCGGGGCTAAATCCGCATGCAGGGGATAATGGGTTGTTTGGTACTGAGGATGAGTTGGAGATATTACCAGCCGTTAAAGCCGCTCAGCTGTTGGGGTATGACGTGGAAGGGCCGATACCTCCAGATACTTTATTTGCCAAGGCCAATACAGGTGCTTATGGTGGGGTAGTAGCCATGTACCACGATCAGGGACATATTCCTTTTAAACTTGCTGGCTTTAAATGGAACGCAGAAATGAAGCAAATGGATAGTGTAAAAGGAGTGAATATCACAATGGGGCTGCCCATTATTCGTACTTCTGTAGACCATGGTACTGCACTGGAAATTGCCGGAAAGGGAATCGCCAGCCATGACGCAATGGTACTTGCAATTGAAAGTGCTGTTCAATTGAGTAGCTACAATGACTCACTTTAGGTGATTATTGCAACGGTATATTGGTGAAATAAATTGTGTAAATAAAATTAAAATATTCAATAAAATCTTCTATGAAAAGGCCAATAGTCGTTATAGCAGATGATTTTACAGGAGCTGCTGAGCTAGCGGGTATTAGTTTGCGTTATGGTTTGAAGGTGCAAGTTTCACTTTCTGCTATTGTTGAAATGAATGCAGATGTATTGATCGTGTGTACTGATAGTAGATCGATGAATCGAACGGATGCAGTAAAGATTACGGCCGATAGCGTAAAAGCGGCCCTACGTTTAAATCCCTTGTTTATTTACAAAAAAATCGACTCTGTTTTTCGAGGTCATGTATTGGCTGAATTGAAAGTACAAATGCTACATAGTGGATTCGATAAAGCGTTGGTGATTGCTGCCAATCCATCATTGGGTAGAACAATTTATAATGGCGAGTATTTTATTGACGGAAAAAAAATTGATGAAACGAGTTTTTCTTCCGATCCGGAATATCCCATTACCAATTCTTTTATACTTGAATTGTTGGGTATGCAGGAGGGAGTAGTAATCAAGAAAACTACAGATAGCTTGCCCATTAAGGGTATTGTGATTGGCGAATCTAATAAGGAAAAGGATAGCATCGATTGGGCTGTAAAGGCAGAAGATGATTGGGTATTGGCCGGTGCAGGAGATTTTTATACGGCACTGCTGGATAAAAGATTTAAATCCCTCGCCTTACCGGGTGCTGTTTTGCTGTCGCCCCATATTTATGTGAGTGGAACAGCTTTTAAAAAAAGTGAGGAACTAATCAGCAAGATTGCTGTTGAATCGAATTGTGTTGCTTATTTACCTGAATCAATGCTTCAATCTGGTGATGAAAATGATGAGCCGTGGATAAAGAATGTAGGCAGAATGTTAATTGAACAAAAAAGGGTAGTGATAGCAATGGATGCTTTGTCGGTGCCATCCGATATTGCTGCATTGTTGCTAAGGATTACAATGGCAAAAGCAGTAAAAAAAGTTGTAGAAAGATTCGGTGTAAAAGAATTGTTTATTGAAGGGGGATCAACGGCAGCTGCCATCTTACAGGAGCTTGGAATTGTAAACATGTTACCGTTGAATGAGCTCCAAAGAGGAGTTGTTCGGATGAGAACGAATGATTTTTATGTATCTGTAAAGCCGGGAAGTTATGAACTTCCTGTGCAAATCAGGGAATTGTATTTATAAATTAAATCGATTCGGTTCATGCCGAATTGTTTCAATCAACGATAACGCTAATGAATCATTTACACGCTGTTGATTATTGTATCATACTCATTGTGTTGGGCATAACCCTTTACCTGGGCTTTAGGTTTGCCAATCAGCAAACCACTACTGAAAATTATTTTCTTTCCAAGGGCAATTTTCCTTCCTGGGCACTGGGCTTGTCATTGCTATCTACCTTGATTAGCAGTGTTACTTTTTTAGGTTATCCAGCACAAGGGTTTACAAGTAATTGGATATTGCTGGTTCAGGGTTTAATGGTTCCCATAATTTTAGTTGGTACTATATGGTTTATAGTGCCTCTGTTTCGAAAAGTGATTGGCCTTAGTACTTACGAATATTTTGAAAAAAGATTCGGGAGTTTTGCCCGTTATTACAGTTCTTCCTCATTTATTTTACGGCAGTTTGCTGGAATGGGTACTGTGTTATTCTTAATCGCGGTTGCCATTAATAAAATGACGGACATTAATCCATTTATCATTCTAGGACTGGTAGGTTTTGTTTTGGTGATCGTAAATTTAAAAGGGGGAATGCAGGCGGTGATCTGGCTGGACGTTTTTCAAGGCTTTATGTTGTTTGCAAGTGGGATTATTTGTTTGGGAATGTTATTGAATGGTATAAAAGGGGGGCTTCCTGAAGCGATAAAAGTGGCAACAGAAAATAACCGGACTGGCTTTGGTCCATATGATTTTAAATTCACCCAACTCACTTTGGTTGTGATGGTCATTAATGGTGCCTTTTACGCCATCCAAAAATATGGTACTGATCAAACCGTTGTGCAGCGATATCTTTCAGCTAAATCGGATAAGTCTGCCATTAAGGCTTCCTTGATGGGCATCTTGTTAACGATTCCAATTTGGACCATGTTTATGTTTATAGGAACCGCCTTGTTTGTATTTTATCAACAACAAGGGTTGCCTCAAGGTATTACTGCCAGTGCAGTATTTCCCCATTTTATAATGACGCAGTTGCCAACAGGAATTGTTGGTTTTATTGTAGCTGCACTAATATCAGCTGCCATTTGCAGTTTGAGTGCCGATTTGAATTCGCTGGCAGCTGTAGGGGTGGAGGATTATTATAAAAAAATAAAACCTGGTAAAAGCGACCAACAATATTTAGTTGCTAGTAAGTCATTTGTCGTAGTATCTGGCGTATTGGCTATTTTGATTGGTGCTATGTATTTATACATTGGTAATGAGGGGGTATTGGGCGTGGTATTTACGCTCTATGCAATTTTTTCTGGGGGCATTGTGGGTATATTTTTATTGGGACTTTTTAGTGCTAGAGCCAACAGGCAAGGAATTAACATTGGTATCATCACTTGTATTATATTTACTGGGTATGCGTTACTTACTTCTACACCAGTAGGATTAAACCATCCGAGGTTGCTGATTGATTTGGGTAAATTTAATTTTACCCATCATAAATTAATGCTAGGAGTGTATAGTCATTTGGTAGTACTGATAGTAGGCTATATTGCGAGTTTGTTTTATCCCAAGCCAGTTTTGGAAAAAAATCTATTGTACAGCAGTTGGAAGGCGAATAGAAATAATTAAAAAATTAACATGGAAAATAGAAAAAGTTTTTTTTTGAATCAATTGAATCGATTCAATTATTTATTGAAGATTCGTATGGTTTTGCAGTGGATTATTTTTTTTGGAATTCTTGGCAATCCGATTTTTTGTCATGCACAGTCTAATTCAGATAATGCATTCGTTCAACCATTAAAAGAGGTGCTGAATGATATTGCAAAAAAATATGGCATTACAATCAAATATCCAGATACTATGGTGGCTCATAAATGGGTGAACTATGCAGCATGGAGGTATCGTGCTGATCCTGAGGTAACGTTGGAAAATGTGCTGGCTCCGTTGGATTTAAAAGTTAAAAAGGAAAAGGACAATTTGTACAAATTAAGTTATTATGAATATTATCGATGGAAAGTAGCGGATGGTTGGGCTGAGTTGGACAGAATTGCATCGCAATATGATAATCGTGAACATTGGGAAGTTCGTAAACAATTAATAAAGCCTTGTTTAATGGAGGCTTTACAATTAGCACATTTACCTGCCGCACCTCATTCAAAACCAATTGTAACGGGCAAGCGAATGATGGATGGCTATACAATTGAAAATTTAGCCATTGAAATATTGCCAGGGTTGTTCATCAATGGTTCATTGTATAAACCAACTAAATTCAAAGGAAAAATTCCAGTGATATTGAATCCTGATGGGCATTGGGAAAAACAGCGTTACCGACCAGATTGCCAATACCGCTGTGCAGCATTGGCTAAGATGGGAGCTATGGCGTTTAGTTACGATTTATTTGCCTGGGGCGAATCGTTGCTTCAATTTAAAGGGGAAGATCATCGGAGAAGTCTTTCAATGACCATTCAGGTGTTGGGCAGCATCCGAATTCTAGACTATTTGCTTTCCCAAAATGATGCGGATACAAATCGGGTAGCCATAACCGGTGGATCTGGTGCTGGTTCACATGCTGTATTGATGACTGCTATAGATGACAGAATAAAAGTAAGTGCACCTGTTGTATCTTTGTCTTCCTATTTTTATGGCGGTTGTCCTTGCGAAAGTGGTATGCCGGTTCATGATTGTGGAGCCAGAACCAATAATGTGGAATTATCCGCTATGGCAGCACCAAGGCCTCAGTTGCTGGTAAGTGACGGAGGCGACTGGACAGATAAAATGCCTCTCCACGACTTCCTTTATTTACAAAAAATGTATGGCTATTATAACCAGCAGGGAAATGTAGAAAATGTTCATCTACCCATGGAAAAACATGATTTTGGTATCAATAAACGAATCGCTGTTTATGAATTTTTTGCCAAGCATTTGAATTTAAATTTAAAAGCCATTCAGTCTGTAACTGGTGCTATTGATGAATCTGCCATTACGATAGAAAAGGAAGAGGCCATGTTTGTCTTTGGCGATAAGGGAGAAAAATTGCCTGCCTATGCTATAAAAGGGTTTGCCCAGCTGGAAATAGTATTTGCCAAAGCTATAAAAAACTAATTACCCTTAACGGATATTTTCTTTTAACCAATACTTTGATAAAGTAAATTATTTATGAATTATAAACGCCTTCAGCTAGCCATTATTTTAAACCTGTTTTTTTTGTGCGAATGTTCTGAAGTTATTAAGGCCCAATCATTAAAAGATCAGCGGTATAAAATTGGATTGATTGACCTGATGTTATTGAAAAGGCAAAAACTTGGTGCCCTTACTTTAACTAAACAGATTGGAGCCGATGGAGTGGAAGTGGATATGGGTGGATTGGGCAATCGGACCACCTTTGACAATCAATTACTGGTTGATAGTATTCGAAATCAGTTTATGGCAAAAGCAAAGGAATTGAATATTGAGTTATTTTCCCTAGCAATGACTGGTTATTATGCCCAATCATTCTGTAATCGAACGGAATACATACAGTCTATCCAGGATTGTATCCAAACAATGAAGTGGATGAATGTAAAAGTCGCTTTTCTTCCATTGGGTGTACAATGTGATTTGAAAAAAAATCCTGAAGTAAGGGATTCCGTTATTGCGCGACTAAGGGTAGCCGGTAGTATGGCGAAGCAAGCGGGGGTAGTGATTGGTATAGAAACGGCATTGGCTGCTCGCGATGAAGTGAAACTTTTGAAAGAAATCGGATCAAAAAACATCCAGATCTATTTCAATTTTTCTAATCCATTAAAGGAAGGAAGGGATCTGGTCAAAGAAATTAAAATTCTTGGTAAAAACCGGATATGTATGATTCATTGTACCAATAAGGATAGTGTTTGGTTGCAGAATGACAGGCAAATAGACATGAATAAGGTTAAAAAGACCCTTGATAAAATCGGTTGGACCGGCTGGTTAGTAATTGAACGAAGCAGGGATGCCTCAAAACCGAAAGATGTGAAGGGGAATTATGGGGCAAATACAGCCTTTCTGAAATCCGTTTTTCAATAAAAATTCATTTTTGTCTGCCTCACGCCAGTTTTTATTCTAAATTAAAATTCTTCTTAGTGCGCATCCAATGATGGTCAACAAAATAGTGAAATAATCCATCACAATAGTAAATAGTTCCCTTTTTTGAGGGCTATCACTGTTATACATTTACCTACTTGTTTTAATTGCATTTACAATAAATTATCATGTATAATTTGGTTATGACAAAACGCTTGCTTTTTTTCTTTTTTATAGTGTTTATTTCCTTTTTTCCACATGTTGGAATTGGGCAAATTTATGTAGCCATTAAGGGTGCTGATTCAAATAATGGAAAAATTGAAACACCTAAAGCTACCCTACAAGGTGCATTGCGGCAGATTCGTGAATTGCGCAGATTGAAAGACCCATCTTTGAAAAATGGTATCCATATCATTGTAAGAGGGGGTGTTTATTTTTTAGATGAAACTATATTTATCCGACCGGAAGATGCAGGTACATCAGAAAGTCCTACCTGGATTGAGTCTGCATCTGGAGAACAAGTTATAATC